>CAMYZD010000110.1 GCA_947303735.1 uncultured Bacteroidales bacterium
TCTCCAGCGTCCAGTTGGCCTTGGTCATGGGCGTCAGATCGTCCTCTTCTTTCTCAATATAGGTATAGGCATCAATCTTGTTGAACACAAGGATGGTGGGCTTATTGTTGGCTCCGATTTCCTCCAGCGTGCGGTTCACAGCGTTAATCTGCTCTTCGTAGTCGGGATGGGAAATATCCACCACGTGCATCAGCAAGTCAGCCTCGCATACCTCATCAAGCGTGGACTTGAACGACTCTACCAGCCCATGTGGCAGCTTGCGGATAAACCCCACCGTGTCGGTAAGCAGGAAGGGCAGGTTGCCCAGCACCACCTTGCGCACTGTGGTGTCCAGCGTGGCAAAGAGTTTGTTCTCGGCAAATACCTCGCTCTTGCTCAGCAGGTTCATCAGTGTCGACTTGCCCACATTGGTGTATCCCACCAGTGCCACACGCACCAGGCTCTCGCGGTTCTTGCGCTGCTGCACCTTCTGCTTGTCGATGTCGCGCAGTTTCTCTTTCAGCAGAGCAATCTTCTCGGTAATCAGCCGTCGGTCGGTCTCAATCTGCGTCTCGCCCGGTCCTCGCATACCGATACCGCCGCGCTGCCGCTCGAGGTGCGTCCACATGCGGGTCAATCGAGGCAGCATGTACTGCAATTGCGCCAGCTCCACCTGAGTCTTGGCGATGCTGGTGCGGGCACGCTTGGCAAAGATATCCAGTATCAAGGTGGTGCGGTCCAAGATGCGGCACCCGAATTCCCGCTCGAGATTGCGCAGCTGGGCGGGCGACAGCTCGTCGTCGAACACCAGGAAGTCGGCATCCAGCGCGTTCTTGTATTCCTTAATCTCTTCCAGCTTGCCGCTGCCCACATAGGTGCGTGTGTCGGGACGCTCCAGTTTCTGAATCACCTGCTTCACGGGTATGCCACCTGCGGTGTCGAGCAGAAAAGCCAACTCACTGAGGCACTCCTGCGTGCGCTCCATCGTAGTACCGTTTGCACACACGCTCACCAGTATCGCCTTCTCCGGCACCTCCTCGGTGCTGAAGGTGTTGCGCTCCTGTGGCGTGGGGCGTTTCTTCTGCAACTGCTCCGCCTCCCATTCTCCGATGGGCTTCTTCCACTTGCCGTGATTATTGGGTTTCCAAGCCATAAGACATTAATTGAGAATTGAAAATTGAGAATTGAGAATTAGTGATTAAACAAATGATTGCGGCAGCCAATTTTCAATTTTCAATTTTCAATTTTCACCTTTCAATTTATTCACCACGCTCTGCAGCACTGCTTCCAGCTTCTCGCCAGCCTTCTCCCAGCTGAAGTTGTCGTTCACATAGTTGTAACCCTCAATTGCCAGTTGGTTGCGACGCTCGGGATTGCGCAGGAGCGCAATCAGGTGGTCGGCAAACGCCTGTGCCGTGTCGCCCACTAGCACCTGACGACCATCCTCGGCATATAGCGAGGCATTGGCTATTGAGGTAGTCACACAGGGCAGCATCATGGCCATAGCCTCCAGCAACTTGTTCTGCAGCCCCGAACCCGTCTGCATGGGGGCAGCAAAGATACGGGCAGAGGCATAGCTCTCGCGGATGTCGTCGACATAGCCCGTTACCGTCACCTTATCGCCTGCCAACTTACGCACCTCGCGTTTGGGCGAAGCTCCCGCCAGCAACAACGTCGCCTCGGGCATCTCCTTCCACACCAGCGGCATCACCTCCTTCGCCAAGAACTGCGAGGCATGCACGTTAGGCTCGTAGCTCATGTTGCCACAGAAGAGAATGTCGTACTTCTTCTCGTGCTCCATGGGGGCAAAATAGCCAAAGTCCACCCCGTTGGGAATGATATGGATGTCGCCGTTCTGCTTGTGCGGTATCGCCTCGCTATCGGTTTCAGAGATAATCGTGAGAGCGTCGAATATCTTGAACGAGTTATACTCTGTCGAGCGCAGCATCTTAAACTCGAAATGCAGAATATAGTGCCAAAGCCCATGGCTGGTGTCCATACGACGCTCGCAGTTCATCGACATCGCGTCCTGGAAGTCCATCACCTTTGGCTTTGCCGACCGGCTCACCAAGGGCATCGTCCTCACCATCTGGCTGTACAACACGTCGGGATTCACCTTTTTCTCAAATGCCTTATACGCCTTGCGAGCCTTGACAGAATCCCAATAACCCAACTGCAGCGACTTGGTATGCAGGTAATTGCGTACTACATTTTTATAATTAACCAACTTAGGCGAATGCACCAAGCAAATATCCTTACAATAGGGGCGCACCGCATCGATATGCTCGGGCAAGACTTTCACATGCGACACGCTAAAGAGGTATACCTCATTGCGTTTCGACAACTCTTTTATCTGATAAAATGCTCTCAACTTATCGCCCTTTTCCAAAGGATAAGGAAAACGGGGTAGAACAACTAATATCTTCATGGGTTTTTGAATGTGTTAATGTGTTAACGTGTTAATGTGTTAGTCGCTGTCGCATCAAAAACTAACGAATTAACGAATCTACGAATTAACGAATTCTTTCACTTTCAATTTTCAACTTTCAATTTTCAATTTCAAAACAGTTCCGTCTGTATTCCTTCGGCAAAGCCTTCGCGGTCGTCGGGTTCGTCGCCGATGCCATCCTCCTCTTCTTCTATTGCAGGCTCCTCATATTCGGGCTCTGGGTCAGGCTCCAACCACTGAAACTCCTTCACTTCGGCGGTGGTCACCCTCTTGCCCTTGGCTCGGTAGCCCTTCACCGCGATAAACTCGTCCACATTGATCTCCTCTTCCAAAATCTTCTTTCCGCTGTTGGCGTCATACTCTACCTTCAGGTGCGGGAAAGTCTCTAAACGGTAGTCTATCATCTTGTCCCCTTCGTCAAGGAAAGACAACTTCTTGTCTGTATCCTCAGGTTGGAAACGTTTCAGGTAGTAGCTCCCCGTCTCCCCGTCACGATACAGCACGGTGATGATAGTGCGAGGGTTATACTTGCGAATCTCCAACAAATCGTCGTCGAAATGCGTGGCCAAGTCGTGTCCCGTCAGGCGCATAGTACCCGACTGGTTGATGGCAAGAATCCTATCCTTGCCCGAGAAGCGTCCCAGCGACTCGCCGGCTCCGTTCACATTCAGGCGTGCTACCGTGCGGTCAAACCATATCTCACGCGCTTCCAGAGTCGAGACCCCTTCGCCTTTCTTTGTAATATTGCGCACTGCGTTACGGGTCAAGATGTTTCCCATAGCCTGTCGGCCCTTGATGGCGAGCTTGGCAAAATCGAAGTCGAAACTCACCTTCTTCAGTTTTGCCTTGGTGGCGTGGTGCACCGTTATCATCTCCGCCTCGCCGTTGGGATTGGCGGTGAAATAGAGCACCTTGGTGCCCTTAGTGCCTTTGGTCAGGTTATACTCCGTGTCGCGAGTCACGCCTACCACCGAGAACCGTTTCACAAAAGCATAGCCCAATGTGCCATCGCGATACACCATGTTGTACACCGTGCGGTCGTCCCTCTTGCGGAACAGTCCCACATACAACAGCTCCTTGCAGGCCACCGAGCCCACAAACGCCTTGTCCTGCACCTTGGTGACAATCATCGTTCCATCGGGACGGAACACAATAATATCATCCATCTTTGAGCAGTCGAAAGCATACTCTGCCTCCTCGTCCTTTTTCATAGCAGTGCCCACAAAGCCCGTGGCCATATTCACATACAGTTTCTCACTAGCCACTGCCACATTCGCCGCCTGTATCTCCTCAAAGTTTCTTATCTCGGTCTTCCGCTCGCGGCCCTTGCCGTAGGTATCTAAAATATGTTGGAAATAGTTGATAGCATATTCCGTCAAGTGAGCCAGATGATTCTTGGTCTCCTCAATATCAATCTCGATATTGGCAATCTCCTGCTCCGCCTTCTTGATGTCGAACATCGAAATCTTCCGCACAGGCTTCTCGCACAATTTCAGCACCTGCTCACGGGTAATCTCCTTACGAAACAGCTTGCGGTAGGGGTCAAAGCCACGCTCGATGCCAGTCACCTGGTCGTCCCATGTAGCGAAATTCTTCTTCTCCAACACTTTGTAGATTCCCTTCTCAAAGAATATCTTCTCCAGCGACACCCAATGCCACTTATCTTCCAGTTCAGCCAGCTGTATCTCCAGTTCCTGCCGCAAAAGGTCCTTAGTCCGCAGGGTGGAATGCCGCAATATATCGCTTGCAGTCATAAACACCGGCTTGTTGTTCACGATAACGCACGTCTGAGGCGAGAAACTGATTTGGCAGTTCGTAAAGGCATACAACCCGTCTATCGTCTGGTCGGGCGACACCCCGTTGGGCAGGTAGCACACAATCTCCACCTCGGCCGCCGTGTTATCGTCCACCTTCTTGATGGTGATATTCTTCTTCTCGTTAGCTTTCAGTATGCTCTCTATCAGCACACCCGTAGTGATGCCGTAGGGTAGTTCGGTTATCACTATCGCCTTACGCTTGTCGTCGTAGTGCATCTTGGCGCGGATGCGCAACCGCCCTCCCAATGCTGCATCGTTGTATCGCGACACATCAATCAATCCGCCTGTCGGGAAGTCGGGATAAATCTCAATCGGCTCCTCCCTCAGTATCTTAATCGATGCCTCCAATAGCTCGCAGAAGTTGTAGGGCAGTATGTTAGAGGTCAACGTCACGGCAATGCCCTTTGTGCCTTGAGCCAGCAGCAGAGGGAATTTGACGGGTAGTGTCTCGGGCTCCTGTTTGCGTCCGTCGTAGCTGGGCTTCCATTGCGTAGTCTTGGCGTTAAACACCACCTCCTTGGCAAACTTCGACAGTCGCGCCTCGATATAACGGCCGGCCGCCGCGCCGTCGCCCGTCAGTATATTACCCCAGTTACCCTGGCAGTCTATCAGCAGGTTCTTTTGTCCCAGATTCACCAATGCATCATTGATAGAGGCATCGCCGTGAGGGTGATACAGCATAGTGGTACCCACTATGTTAGCCACCTTCGTAAACCGTCCGTCGTCGGTCTCCTTCATGGCGTGCAGTATACGCCGTTGCACAGGTTTCAGACCGTCGTCGATGTCAGGCACCGAACGGTCGAGGATGACATCCGAGGCATAGTCAATCCAATACTCACGAAACATGCCGTTCAGCGAGAGAGTAGAGCCCTCGCCCGTCCCCTCGTCGGACGGGTGGTCGAAGACTGAGGTATTTGTCTCTTCCTCAGCAAGACTCAAACCGTTGGCATCCAACGATTCATCCTGTCCCTCGGGGGTTATGTTATCTTCATCCATATCGTTGCAAAATAAAATGCAAAAATACGAATTATTTCCGATATAGCGACATTTTTTGCATAGACACCTCTATCGATAGATTCTAGACCAAAACGCAACTCATGATTGCAAAGATAAATAAAACTTTCGATACGGCAATTCGAAACCGATTTTTTTTCTTGGTCTGCGGTTGAGTTTGTGCTGTAGCTCAAGGATGTCGTCAGATAGATTCCAGACCAAAACGCAACTTATGAATGCACAGATAGTTACTTCCTATTTCCTCCACTCTTTCTTCTAATATTCATCGTTGTCTTGACAGTATTTTAACGCTATAAAAGCGTTGAAGTATTGTTGAAGTACTGTTGAAGTATCGTTGAAATAAGGAAGTAACAATGGAGCCGTATAGCAAAGTGTCATTGCCCACCTTGGCAGAATTGAGACAAAGGTGTGGTGCTTTTTTTTCCACGATGTCGGATATTTTGCGTACATTTGCAATTTTAAAATCAAAAGCATCATTTACATAACACATTATGGACTCAACAAATACACAGAAAACCCACAATGAGCCACTGGGCTTTGGGAAAACAATGCTTGCATCTGCCTTAGGATTTATCATCGGAACGGCTGTACTCAGCCTCATTTCTTTCATCATCGGAATGTTGATGTTGGTGTCGATGCTCTCGAACGCAACCAGCGACAGCACCCCCCTCACCGGCAAGAGTTTCGCCGTGGAGCTGAACATTACAGGCGAAGTATCGGAAGGCAAGCCTAACGAACTGATGGACCTGCTGGGCGACAACACGACGACAAGCCTCAGCGACCTGCTAGCCACCATCGACCATGCCAAGGACGACGACCGCGTGAAAGCCCTTTACTTGCATCTTGGCGGCAGCAACCTAAGTTGGGCGCAGGCAGAGGAATTGATGGATGCCCTCTGCACCTTTAAGCTAGAGAGCGGTAAGCCCGTCATCACCTACGGCGAGGCGATGAGCCAACCCGAATACTATCTAGCTACCTGCACTCAAAAGATTTGCGTACATCCGTCGGGCATCATCGACTTCCGCGGCATGGGGGCCGAGGTGATGTTCTACAAGGGACTGCTGGACAAGCTGGGTGTGCACATGGAGCTGATACGACCCACCAGCTGTGCATACAAGAGCGCTGGCGAGGTGTATACGCGCACCGATATGAGCGATGCCAACCGCGAACAGGTGCACAGCTATATCAACAGCATCTGGGATCATGCCGTCGAGGTGATGGCCACCAATCGACGTATGACTGCTGAGCAGTTGAATGTCGTGGCGGACAATCTCAGTGGCTACCTGCCCGACGACGCACTGAAAGCGGGGCTGGTAGACACGCTCTGCTTTGCCCAGGATGTGAAGAAGATAATGAAAGAAAGATACTCGGTTGAGAAGCTCGTAAAAGCCAAACGCTACGCCAAGGCTATCGAGCAAGAGGATAAAGACTACCGCATAGCTGTCATCTATGCCGAAGGCGACGTGGTGCCCGGCAAAGGCGACGGCACGCGGACGGCAGTGTATGGCGACGACATAGTGAAGGCTCTGGCCGATGCTGCCAAGGATAAGAAGGTGAAAGCGATTGTGCTGCGCGTCAACTCACCTGGCGGAGCCGTGACGGCATCGGAAAGCATGACCCACGCGGTGATAGAGGCGAAAAAGGAAAAACCCGTCATCATCTCAATGAGCGGACTGGCGGCTAGCGCAGGCTACGAAATCAGCTGCTTCGGCACCAAGATAGTGGCGCACCCCACCACACTGACGGGCAGCATCGGCGTCTTTGCCACCATACCCGAGGTGGGCAACCTACTGCGCCAAAAGTTGGGCATCACCA
>CAMYZD010000111.1 GCA_947303735.1 uncultured Bacteroidales bacterium
CAAATCAAACACTCATCGTTATGAAACGTGTATTATTGATTATACTTCTTGTCTTTCCATTTACTCTTGTTGCCCAAACACTTACCGCCTATCGCAACCAGGTTTCCAACGGCTACAATTTCTGGGTTTGCACTCCAAAGAATTACGACTCATTGCAATCCGACGTGCCTGTCATCCTCTTCCTTCACGGTGCCAGCCTTTGCGGAAACAACCTCGACCGCGTGCGACGCTACGGACCCCTCGACGCACTGAAGATGGGTCGGCAAATAGAGGCACTCATCATTGCTCCCCAGAACCCTGGCGGAGCATGGAACCCTCAGCGGGTGAACAATGTAGTAAACTGGGTGTTCGACCACTACGCGGGCGACACCAACCGTTTCTACGTCTATGGCATGAGCCTTGGCGGCTACGGAACCATCGACTACTCCGCCGCCTACTCCAACCGCATTGCTGCCGCCATGGCACTCTGCGGAGGAGGCAATCCCAAGTCTTATTGTGGACTTAACGAATTACCCTTGTGGATAGTACACGGCACTGCCGACCGCGCTGTCCCCTTGTCACAGTCGGAGAAGGTCATCAACGCCATGTCGCGCTGTGGCGACAGCCCTCGCCTGCGCTTCACCAAACTGCCCGGTGTCGACCACGGTGGGCTGGCTCGCGCCTTCTACATCACCGAGACCTACGACTGGCTCTTCTCCCACCGTCTCGACGACCCCGACCGTCCGGTGAACAAGGAGTATGACATCACCACCGACCGCCTACACAAAGCCTACAAAGACATCAACCGCCATGCCAACCACCTAATTGTGCGCAATGGCAAAAAAGAATCGTCACAGAGTGAGAGCCTTGCCACAAACGACGATAATACCTCATCGGGCGACACACAATATCACACCATTCGCAAGGGCGATACCTTAGGCAAGATAGCCAAGAATTACCATACGTCCGTCAGCTCCCTCTGCCGGCTCAACAACATCTCAGCCACCAGCATTCTGCGTGTCGGCAAAAGGCTGAGGGTGCAGTGAGGAAAGTAAAAAGTAAAAAGTAAAAAGTAAAAACTAAAAAGAAAAAGTAAGAGCTAAGAAGCTGGGCTGATGCCGTTCACTTCTTAGCTCTTAATTCTTTATTCTTACTTCTTACTTTTACTTTGCTGCCGGTATCTGCGACGGCGAAGTGATCTCCTTCACCAAGCGCACCGATCGCCCATGGCTACGCAATGTGCCATCAGACTCCTCGTTGACAAAGTCCCCAAAGCCTATGTAATGTGCACATCCATCAGTTATGGGAGTACTAGACCAATAACGCCCTTCATTACCAACACTGGATGTGGCAATACTATTGCCCATGCGGTCACCTGCGGTGGGCAAGAACACTGCTCCTGCCTTTTCCATTTTCTTCCACAATTCGGAATCATACTGGTGCTTCAAAAAATTATCTGAATAGGATACGTCAATAGTGTCGCAGTCCCACGTGTCAGGCAGGATCACCATACCAAAGTCTTTACCCCCCATAATATTCACTATAGCGCAAGAGCCATAGAGCTTGTTGGCATTCGGACGTTTCTGAATCAGATAGTTCCACTCTTCAAACGAAAGCGTACGCCAACCCGGCTCATCCATCTTCGAACCCCAGTCCACAAAAGTTGCATAATCTGTGCCCACGGTTGAACTCATCATCGGGTTGTTACCTGTGCCCCATCCGAAGAGGTCTATCGCACCACCATAAGTATCAGAGATATTTCGGTTGGCTCCACCGATAACTGTCATCTGTGTTGGGGCAAAAGAATACTTTTTCGTTGTACCGTCATATTGCAGGTTGCCCGGTGAGAAAAACACCTGGGTCGTTTCGCTAACCGAAAAACAGCGCGGATACACTTCCATTTTTGGCTTCTCACAAGCAGTCATCACTAGCATTGCCACAGCCGAGAGTAATAACAATCTATGCTTCATAATATCTAAATATCAATCTATTATATATTTAATATTGCTTTTATAAACATTAATAAGACGTTGCAAATATACACATTTTTTTACAAATTTCATTTTTTAAATCCAATTACTGATTTCCGCACATATTCAGCGTAAGCATACCAGAGGCCTGTCTCCTCGTCCTGTTGACGCTCAGTGAGCGAGACTTCCAGCCACACAGATCTATCTATCACAGGGAAGTATACTTCTGCCTCAAAATCCTCATACACCCATGTAACATACATCCGGTTGACCAATGGGAGGAAATCGCGATAGAGTGTGCCACCGCCCATGATAAAGGTCTCCTCTTCTCCTTGCACCATCTTCAACACCTGAGGAATGCTGTGTGCCACCTCGAGTGTTCCTGTGGCTGTAGGCGGCACCTCGTAATGGAACTCCTCGTCGTGCGTCAGCACAATGTTACGACGTTTAGGCAGAGGCTTCTTGGGCAGAGAGTCGAACGTGCGCCTGCCCATCACAACAGTATGCCCACTGGTGAGAGCCTTAAAGCGTTTCAAGTCGTCGCTCAGATGCCACAGCAGGTCGTTGTCCTTGCCGATGGCCATGTTCTGCGCACACGCCACGATAATAGATAGATTGGGTAAAGGATTGATGTCAAACATAAATTGAAAATTGAAAAGTGAAAATTGAAAGTTGGCTGCCGCCCAACTTCTTAGTTCTTAGCTCTTACTTCTTACTTCATTAAAGATTCTCATGCTTCGCTCAAATATACCGTTCATATAGGCTATTGCCAGGCCGTAGTTGCTCACAGGCACGCCGGCCTCGATGGCTGGTGCCAATCTGGCAGCCAATTGCTTTGCGGTCAGCACACAGCCGCCGCACTGTATCACTAAGGCATAGTCCGTGACGGGTCTTGTTAATGCTGACAACCCTGCCACCGCCTCACACTCTAATTTCTTGCCAGTGTACTTTGCCAACAATTTAGGCAGTTTCACCCGCCCGATATCCTCACAAGTAACGTTGTGCGTGCAGCTCTCGAGCATCAGCACACGGTCGCCGTCGCGCAGATTGTCAATAGTGGGTGTGCCCTTTACATAATCGGCAAACAAGCCTTTAGCCCTTGCCAGCACTACGCTGAAGCTGGTCAGAAACACCTCGTCGGGCACAATCCGCGACACCATGTCGTACACTTGGCTGTCCGTCACCACCAGCCGCACCTGAGGTAGCATCTTCATGGTCTCTTCGAGCTCAGTCTCACGGCACACAACAGCGCGGGCGTGATTGTCAAGCAAGTCGCGCAGCACCTGCACCTGCGGCAATATCATACGTCCCTCGGGGGCAGAACTATCAATAGGGGTCACCATCACTACTGTGTCGCCCTGGTTCACCACATCGCCCAACAGGCTGCGATGCACGTAGGCCGTTTCGGGCAGTGCCTCACGGATACGGGCTGTCAGCGGCTCACGCAGCGCAGGGTCTTTCACCGTCAGCACAAACACTTCAGTACCGTAATCCTCATTCAATCTCTGCAACAGGGCGTTGTCGGGTTTCAGCCTATCTGCCTGCGAATAGATAAGAATAAATGGTATGCTACGCTTTCGGCAGCCTTCAACCAGCATCACCTCTTCTGCCTCGAAGCGGTTGTCGGTGAAGAGGATAAGAGCCAAGTCGGCCTGTGCCAGCATTTCCAGACTACGTTCTATACGCATACGTCCCACCTTACCCTCGTCATCGATGCCGGCAGTGTCGATCCACACTACAGGTCCCACACCGCCTATTTCCATCGTCTTCTTCACCGGATCGGTAGTGGTGCCAGCCGTGTCGGACACGATGGCCACCTGCTGACCTGTCAAATAATTTACCAGAGAGCTCTTGCCGTAATTTCTGCGGCCAAAAATGCCTATATGGGGTTTTAAATCGTTACCTTTCATATTTTCTATAACGTCAAAAGACCTTAATTATTATGTCCACACCTATCAGGTCTCCCTTTTTCAGAGCCATCACCTTTCCACCAAAGTGCATAAACCATTAAAACACAGATATTTTCATTTAAAAACATCGTTTTTTCGATGCTGGCAACGATAAACGAACGATTATAAATTGCAGAAGAATCGAAAAATAGGCGTAGGCACCATGAACAATAAAGGGAAACATCCTTCGTTTGTGGGGAATGATGGAACTAGGATAATTTTTTTCGCACAAAGTGTAAGATTTGGCCTTTTGTTACGACATATAGCCAAAAGAACACCGAATAATGACACCCGACACGTTCAAACAGACGATACTAAACCTGCAGCCCGACATGCAACGGTATGCAAAAGTGTTGCTGGGGGACGCCGACGCAGCCGCTGACGCAGTACAGGATGCCGTCATCGACATGTGGCAACATCGCGAACGACTGGAGAATGTTGTGAATGTGAAGGGTTACTGCATCACCATGGTGAAACGTAGGTGCATAGACCAATTGCGCAATATGCACCCTTCTATCCCTATCGACGAGGAAACCCTGCAATTGGCCGACCCTCCACCTGACGACACGGAGGAGCGATTTCTGAGAGCCCTCCGATTGGTAGAGCGTCTACCACAACGCCAACGTGAAGCCATCCTGCTGAAATACCAGCAGGGAAAAGAGAATAAGGAAATAGAAAGAATTATGAAAATGAGCAGCACTCATCTCTACGCTACTCTGTCGCGAGCCTACAGCACACTGCGCGAGATGATGCAAGAATCCGAATAGCCATGAAAACCGAAGAAAACATATCGCCCGAGGTAAAAGAGCTGCTGGACGCACTGGCTGAACCCCACGCCAACCAGCAACGGCAAGAGCAGTTGAGTCAACTGATTGACAACCTTTCCGCACAAGAAAAAGCAACATCACGTCGAGCCTTATGGCCGTGGGCCGGTATGGCGGTGGCAGCTGCATGTGCAGCATTATTTATCATAAGAATGCCCAACAACAGTGTGCCAACCACTATGAGTGAGGCTGTTGCACAGACGGATATTCCCACTCAGGTAACAACGAACACTCAAGAGCCTATTAACGAGAAGACTGCGGACATCGCCATGCCTGTCAAACACCACACCCCCACCCTATTGGCACAAGCAATAGAAACGGAAACGATAGAGAATGTGGAAATAACAGCAGTAGAGGATTACACAACAATGGTCGGCGAAACTGCCGAGGAGGCAGTAACGCTTGAGCCTTCGGCGATAAAAGTGGCCCCACCTGCGACAAAACCGACAAGACGTGTAGTGGCATGCAACAAGTTGGTTTGCTATGATTGCGGCACCAAACACGGACGTGATAGAGAATACCGTGACACAGACAAAACCATACTTGGCACACCAACCACTCCCAATATGGATGGAGGAATGCTGATGCTTGCTTCGTTGTAGTCATACTTTGCCGCTTCGTGGCACCCTCTAAAAATGAGATGGCTGACGAACAATTAAACTCTTTTAATACCATAAAACATTAAAATACAATAACTCCATGAAGAAACTGATTTTAACATTGACGGCAATTTGCATCAACCTGGCCGCCATAGCACAAGAAGAGGTGGCACTGACCGACACCATTTTGCGACCTTTCTCCAAACTCATCGTAGAGGCTGGTTGGGAAGTACACCTGATACAGAACGACTCGCCCGTTAACACTATCGCAATCATCGTTCCAGAAGAGAAAATACCTACGGCTGGTAGCACCTATCTCAGCAGTATCAAAAAGGACAGGTTCACCATTTTGCGCAATACCTCGCTGCCTGAGGGAACGGTGGTTGAATTAAGCGGCAGATTGAGACTGGAAGAGTTGATACTTAGAGAGAATGCTACAGTGGTGGCAGATCATTACATCGCAAAAAACGAGAAGGGCGGCGGCACCGAAATACTGGTCGGGGAAAATGCCACTTTGCACATCCGCCATCTGGTAACAGCAACTGGATGCGGTGCTCAATTGTGGTCTTCAGACTATGCCAACACCATCATCGACACCCTCTCGGGCGAAGACTTCCACATAGAACTTCATCGAGGCGATCGCTTTAACTATAGTGTCAACCAGCTCAACGGTAAGCTAGTTATTGCCGAAATAAATCCACATTACGAGAAGTATTACCCAGAAGGACTAACTGCCCACCCATGTCAACCTTGGAGATTGGATGACACTACGCAGCATATTGCAGTATTCAAGTATCACCAACGCACATGGAGCTATCAAGTAAGCGCAGGCCTGTTGGTGGGCTATCGGTTTGGAGACATTTCGCCTAAGGCATTGGCAAGCCCATACGCCAATGAGGGAACTATAACTGCCAGTATACCTATCATCACCGACTTTAAGCTGAGCGACAAGTGGACACTGCGCACAGGGCTGATGTTGAATTTTGACTACACCAAGATGTATCACCAAGTGGCATTGGACAACGGCACACTCACCCTTGCAGACGGACGCATACCCATACAGAAGAACGCCTTTCTGAACACTTATCTTGGTATACCTACCACGCTATACTTCACCCCAAACCCCGAGAGGGGCAGCCGCTCGGTGAGCTTCGGGGTTGACCTGCGGGTGAGCCGTCTGGTTGGGTCCTCCTTCAGAAATACGCCCGACTTCTTCCAAAAAAATAAGCTGAAAGTGAAGGAAGGCATATTCAACCCTTGGCGCATAGAGGTAGGCCTCGACCTGACCACTAACGCGATAGGCATTATCCACGGACTGAGGCTGTACACCAACCTGTTGCCAGAGTTCCGCGACAAAGAGGCAGGGAAGAGCCTTCACTCGATGGGGGTAGAGGTGACTTTTTGACTGAAATAACTGGTATCTCTAGTAGGGCTAGTATCACTAGTATCGCTAGTATTTCTAGTAGGGCTAGTGATACTAGTTTTTTTTTGATGACCGCTCTCTTTAGCGGGGGGTGTTCCCTTTGGGTTGAGCCCACTGAGCCTTGGTGTCGCAGTGGGTTTCTATCCATCGGGCGGTGGGGGTGTTGGGGTAGTCTCGGCGGATGCGATCGAAGAAGCACAATTGGTGATAGGCATAGGCGCGGGCATCGTCGGAGCGGAGGG
>CAMYZD010000112.1 GCA_947303735.1 uncultured Bacteroidales bacterium
GACCAGTGACACGATAGCGCTCTTATCACAGGTCACTGGTCACAGGTCACTAAAATAGGTAATTACAATCTTATCCTCACCCCTCCAACACCCCCTTTTCGGTGCTATAAGCGATAACCGAATGATGAAGAATCGGACCTAGAAAGAAGAAGAGGTGAAGGAAGCATCCAGTGAACGCTTCCGATAGCGCAGCGGAGAAGTGACCCCCCCGCGGTTCACATGCTGCCTCAAGCAGCATTCGCGCCGATTCGAATACGGCGCACATATACTATTCCATATTAAACGACCTGACGACCAACGACCATATTAGGGACTACGACAGCACCTTTTTGAGTGACCAGTGAACTGTGACCAGTGACACGATAGCGCTCTTATCACAGGTCACTGGTCACAGGTCACTAAAAGAAATAAATCTACAGATAGCTATAGACCAGCAAAGTATCAATTTCCGCATAGTTAAAAATTATTAAATCATCGGCGGCATTGCCACAAAAACGCCTTTTTGCAGTCTATATAGGGCAGTGGGGCTTTTTAAATTGAAAATTGAAAATTGAAAATGGGAATTCGTTAATTCGTTAATATGTTAATTCGTTAAATTTAGTGACCAGTGAACTGTGACCAGTGACACGATAGAGCTCGTTTCACAGGTCACTGGTCACAGGTCACTGGTGAACACATTTAAACTATGCAATATGAAAAAGATGATCTTAATTTCGATTTTTTTGTGTGTATCGCTTGCGGTACAAGCACAGGGTACCTTAGCCGACCACGCCGAATGGGTCAAGTTTTATTCCAGTTACGGCTGCCCATCTGGTTCCATTTACAGTAATGACAAGATGGAATACACTGAGACTGACGGGCAAGGCAATGTATATTATTGTGGCAAATTCAGCGCGCTATGCAAGCAAGGGACAAATGGGCAGGAAGGTATGCTGGTGCCGGAACTGCCCGACGAGGTGGACAGCAATGCCAATTACTGCTTGTGGCTGGCAAAGTACGACACATTGGGCAACGAACTTTGGCACCATTCGGTATGCAGCAGCAAGGGGGTGTCGCCCACCTGGATGGAACTGAGAGAGGGGCACCTTTACTTGACAGGCATGTGCTGGATGCCTACCGCTGAACAGAGAGACTGGCTTTGGTTTTTCGACACGTTGATAAGGATGAGGGACTTTCTAGGCACTCCCACTGACGAAACTGTCCCTCCGGTCGATTGTAACTTTAACTTTGTGGCCAAGTTCGACTTGTCGGGCAACCTGCAGAAAATGGTCTTCTTGAAGATAAAGGGGCGTGGAATACCGCAAAGCAGGGCCTTGCTCGATGCGGTCGCCCCGATGCATATCGACATAGAGGGTAACATGTACTTCTTTTCAGCCCTCACGTGGTACGGCCCAGAGAACATGCCTACAACAATTGTCACCTATAATGGCGACAGTGTGTGGAATGAGGATATATACCTGCCTTACACCCTACCGAACATGAACCATACGTGCATGCGCCCCATAATGTACAAGTTCGACGCAGAAGGGCATCTGCTGTGGTACAAACTGATGGGGATGGAGGCCGATGGGATCCCTCTTACAAGCCGCCACTACCAAGTGATCGATGGCGAGGAGGACACTGATGCCGTATATCCCTATTATCGATTCCACTACAGCGGCTTCGACGCCGACAAAGAAGACAACATGTATCTTACCGGAAACTTCACACTGCTGCCGCCCTGCACACTCAACGAAGACCAATACCGAGCCTTAGGGTACCAATACCCCGCCCGGATATACTTCGACAGCACCCACTGGGTGCATATCGACCACAGGCAAGAGGCTCTCCATGCCAGCTATCTAGCCAAATTCGACACTTCGGGCAACGTGCTATGGATACAACAGCCGCATTACCGCAACAATAGCATCAGAAATAATCCCCACACCTATATCGATGCCACTGCCTATTATGGAGGCATCACGGTGACGGAAAATAGGGTGTTTGTATTAGGCGGGGCATTCGCCGAACATGACGAGGATTCGATATTCTTCGACGATAGGCACTATTTTGAGCGAGGGGGCGACAACGCACAACATGATATGTATCCACTGTTCCTCTGTTTTGAGAAGGAGAGCGGCAGTTTTGTCAACTATGGCACCAACTATATGAGGGGGACGCTCAGCAACGGGAGTGCTGCAAACGGCCTGTATTGCGACTATGATTTTAAAAGGCACTTTGCATTGGATGACTGCGTTTACGCCACTACAAGACACAAACTCTACCATTCCTATACCTCGGGATATTCGTTATGGAGGCCTTTTCTGACGGTATGGCAACCCCACAGCCGCATAGCAGACACAATAGCCCGCATACGGTGCATGAATGTAGAATACGCCAATTTGCACCCCCAACAGAATGGGAGGGTCCTGTTCGACTACTCGATACGTGACGATATCACCATCGACAGTATAACGTTCGATGCCGTCAACGCAGGTGCTGTGGCTTTTGGATTGTTACATGGAAAGGCAAGTCAGCGAATTGAATGGGGACAGAATTTACGCTATACCCTAGCCGACAGCCCTATCACGTTGACCGCCAACGCCACCAGCGGGCTGCCCGTCAGTTACGAAATCGGCGACAACACGGTGGCACGCATCGACAACTCTACGCTTCACCTGTTAGGGGTGGGTGAGACAGAGGTCACAGCCTCGCAAGGGGGAGACGGCAACTACCTGGCCGCCACGCCTGTCACACGGACGCTGATTGTCTATGACGGCACAGAGGGCATCCGCCTGACGGAGAAGGTAGGAGCCGTGGTGGTATACCCCAACCCCTTCCAAGAGCGTATCACTATCCGCCACGACGGTCCATCAACTATCGTGAGGGCTTGGCTCACCGACATGGCGGGTCGACAAGAAGAGGTGAAATTAACCGCTGCTGGACCTAGCCTCTACACACTCGACTTCGCCAACCACCATTGTGCCACCTATCTTCTCACCCTCACTACGGCCGACGGTCGCCAACAGACACTCCGCCTGCTGAGACTTGGAAGTAAGAACTGAGAAGGTCGGCTGTCAAGCAACGTATCAACCTACATAAGATGGGAATGAAGTACCCTCAGCCAAGAGGGTAAGATACGTTATGCAGTTAAAGTATGTTAAATAATTGGGGAAAGGGGTGACGAATTGGGCTGTTTTGTAAGATATATACTGACGGGGGCGCTGCAGACTACTGGGTGGGAAAACATGACGAGAGGAGACCAGATGAAAAAAACAAAAAAAGATAAAAAGTTTGTAAGATTTTCAACTGTCATACGTCATATAAGTAGAGCCTTCGCCGAGTGACTCCACTACTTAGAGAACAAACCACATTAATAAAACCAAACAATATGAATTACAAAAGTCTCAGAAACAAGATTACATTTGTCTTTATTTTGGCAGCCTTCTGCTTCCCGATGTGGGCAGGGGCACAAACGGGCACAGTCATCACTATCGGTGATACGAACAACAGGGTTCTAATGTCGGGCGATGCCATCCTGCCATACGTGGATGGCTGGGCCAGCTATACCCAGCAGTTGGTACAAGGCAATGAGCTGAACGGCGAGGCTATGATAACCGGCATAGACTTCTATTGCGGCTCATCGAGCAGCATCAGCCGCTCAGGATGCACTATCTATCTCGCCAATACGTATGTGCCTAATATGTTGGGCAGCATGGTGAGTTTCGGCTCTCTGTTCCAGCAGGTGCTGGTGGACACGATGGTCAGCACCCCGGGGTGGAACCACTATGAGTTCGACACACCGTTCTACTACAATGGCCTCGGCAACTTGATTGTGGCGGTGGACTGTCCGTGGGGCTGGACGGGCGCCAATTTCTATGTCGCCCAGCGAGGTATGACCGAGTCGAGGTATGCGAGAACTAATCTGGCGAACATTACATCCTATACCCCCACTACGAGTTTGACATACCGCAATATTATGCGGCTGTATACACAGCCTGTCTCGGGGGCTGTCGCCACCTGTCCGGCTCCCACCATGAGGATGGACTCGCTGGGTGCTACGGCGGTAAGGATGAAGTGGAGTCCAGGCTATCAGGATACCATGTGGAGAGTGGAGTGCATCGCCGACGGCGACACTGCGTGGCACACAAGCGGCCTGGTATGGGGCGACACCACTTATACTATGACAGGCCTCACGCCTAACACTGACTACACTTTCCGTCTCACTGCTTTCTGCACCGACACGTTCACCACCGTGCTGAAACATGTGATGACCAACTGCACACCGACGGAGTTGCCCTACGCGGAGAACCTTGAGAGTGCGTGGGGTGTGCCTAGTTGCTGGTACGCCTCGCCAGGTGCGGCAGGAGATAGGCCTGCTGTCTCTTCGAGATACACCCACACGGGGCTGCGCGCAATGCAGTTGAATGGAGGTGCCGTTGTGCTGCCTGCCTTCGATGCGCCAGCAGATAGTTTGGAGTTGTACTTTGGGGCGAAGAGTGGTGGCGGCTCCATTCGGAACCTGTATGTGGGCTTGATGACCGACCCGCTGGACATGTCGACCTTTGAGCCGCTGGACACTGTGGTGGTGCCGAACTATACGAATTGGGTTCCTGTGGCGGTGCGGACTGACCGCTACAGCCGTTCGTCGGGACGTTTGGCAATTGTTACCGCCGACCCTATAAACCATTTGATGTATATCGACGACATCGAGGTGAGCCATATCGTGCCTTGCGAGGCACTGGCACCCGCCACCCTGGATTGGAAGACCGACACAGCGGCGCTGGTGCGCTGGACAGACACAGCGGGGGCGGTATATTATGATGTGGCCTACGGCCCTGCGGGCTTTGTGCCAGACTCGACTACCATCGTCACCGATGTGCGAACCGACAGCTTGCTGCTGACGGGGTTGCTGCCCTACACGCAGTATGATGTGTATGTACGCCCCGAGTGCGGCAGCTTCACCACACATTGGTCGCCCGTAATGACGTTCCGCACCTTCTGCAGCCTGCTCGACACACTGCCCTATACGGAAAACTTCGACAGTTATTCCGTCGCCACCAGCCCCACTGCCATTCCCTGCTGGCAAGGCAGGGTGGGACTGAATACCGTCGTTGTCAATCTGACAGGCGACGCCCATTCAGGCCCCCGCGTGATGCGTTGGGAATGGAGCATCTACGAAACGGTAGTCAATCAGAAGATTGTTCTGCCCGCCATCAATACGGCTGTGCTGCCTATGAATAGATTGCAGCTATCTTTCTGGGCAAAGAATATAGAGAACTTATACGACCGCTACGACCCTGCCCGCGTGGTGGTGGGTGTGATGGACGACCCTGAAGTGGACAGCACGTTCCAGGTGATAGACACATTGAATATTGTGGGCGACGAATGGACTCGCTATGATGTGCCGCTCACAGCTTATCGTGGCACGGGTAAGTATATTACCCTTCTGAGTTGTCCGGGCATTGGCAGCCATAACAATTGGTATGCCTACATCGACGATGTGTTGATTGATTTGGCTCCGCCTTGTGCCAACGTGACGAGCATGACTGTGACGGGCATTACCTCTACTTCGGTTACGGTGGAGTGGGATGCCGCCGACAGCGGCACACGGTGGCAGGCGTTTATCGATAGCTCGGCAACGGCAACGCCCGTGGCGGACACTTCGGTGCTTACCTCGCCAACCTGTACATTCGGCGGGTTGGTGGCGGAGCAACCATACCATGTGTGGGTACGCGCCATTTGTCCCAAAGGCGACACCTCTGACTGGGAAGGCCCCATGCTGGTGGTGCCAGGCACGTGGAACATGCGGGCCAACAAGAACGACACACTCACCCTTTGCGGCGTGAACCTCTACGACAACGGCGGCGCGACGGATGTCTTTACAGAACAGACCTCACGGCTAGTCATCCTACCCGATATGCCAGGACATCTAGTCAGTATCAGCGGACTTTGCGATATCGGTGGCAGTTCCACCCTCACCGTCTACGACGGAGTCGGCACCTCGGGCTCCGTCCTTTGGAACAAGACAATCAACAACAATTATGCGGTCAACTTCGGCCCAGTTATTTCTGAGACGGGAGCCTTGACGCTCTATTTTCAAGGCAGTACACCCTTCAGTCTCTACAATGATGGGTTCGAACTGCAGGTGAGCTGTGTGCCTGATACCTGTATCATCCACCATCTCCAACTCGACCCCGCAGTGCCGGCCAGCGACTCGACCATTGCCCTCACATGGCAGTGCAACGGTGCCTCGCATTATGAAGTGGAGTACGGTCCTGTGGGCTTTGCCCCTGGCAGCGGTACGGTAGTCAGCACCTCGACGAACCACTACACCATCGGCGGCCTCACCAGCCTTGCCCGCCGCGAAGTGCGTGTGCGCAGCATCTGCGGCACCGACGACACGGGAGCCTGGGTCAGCGGCATATTCAACACCCTGCCCTGCAGCGATGCTGTCTACCGCGAGAACTTCAACTCCGCTTTCGGCACCGACACCCGCCCAGGAGTCCCTATCGGCTTCAACGGCGCCGAATACAGTCTGGCGCAGACCCTTGTCGACTCCGCCTTCCTTGCCGGTCTTGAGGGTGGCATCACGGCGTTGGCATTCC
>CAMYZD010000113.1 GCA_947303735.1 uncultured Bacteroidales bacterium
GAAAACAGCAGGCTGTTGATGATGAATTTCATATCTTTATATCTTTTTGTTATCTTGTAATTACAATTTGCAAAGATATAATATATTTTTCAAATATTATATATGTTGTCGAATATTTTATCAACAACGTGTTGGGGGTAGCGTCCGCAGGGTGCTTTGAGGAGATGTGTCGTCGTCCTCTCTTTGCGACTTAATCGAGTGAGTAGCAGACCCCTTCGGGTAGGTCTAGGCGATGGTGTATCTGGCAGTAGGCGTCGGAATATTTATCGCTAAAATACATCGAGCCGCTCACCTTGTCGTCTATCATGTAGCGCGACTTAGTGCGGTAGAGAATGACACAGTTTTCGTACTTCTCGCCATAGATGTTGGTGAAGGGCTTGCCTACCGAGTCGGGCTTGTCGAGCGAGAGCACCAGCCCGTAGTCGAAATCTGAGATGCCCACACTGGGCATGGTGCATTCCAGATAGTCCACCATTGTGCCCGAGAAGTCAAACACGTTGTCGGGCTTTTTGCACCCGGTGACGAGCAGGGGGATTATTGCAGCAATGAGAAGTAGCTTTTTCATATAGTCAGATTTGTTGATATTTGAGGGTTACACACTCACGCCGAAGTCGCGCAGGGCGTTGTTGAGGCTGGTCTTCTTGTCGGTCGAGGCATTGCGGCGGCCGATGATGAGGGCGCAGCTCACTTGGTAGTCGCCGGCGGCAAAATGCTTGGTGTAGCTACCCGGAATCACTACGCTGCGGGCCGGCACGTGCCCCTTGTAGGTGACGGGCTCTGCCTGAGTGACGTCGATGATGTGGGTGCTGGCGGTAATGACGGTGTTGGCACCGATTACGGCCTCCTCTTCCACGAGCGCTCCCTCCACAATGATGCAGCGGCTACCTATAAAGCAGTGGTCCTCAATTATCACCGGTGCCGCCTGCACAGGCTCCAACACACCGCCTATGCCCACGCCGCCGCTCAGGTGCACATGCTTTCCAATCTGGGCACAACTGCCCACCGTGGCCCATGTGTCCACCATCGTCCCGCTGTCCACGTAGGCACCGATATTCACATACGAGGGCATCATCACCACCCCGGGTGCCAGATAGGCGCCGTAGCGAGCCACCGCGGGCGGCACCACGCGCACCTGTTGCTCGGCATAGTGTTGTTTCAAGGCTATCTTGTCGTGGTATTCAAAGGGTCCCGCCTCTATGGTCTCCATCTGATTGATGGGGAAATAGAGGAGTACGGCTTTTTTCAACCATTCGTTTACTTTCCAGCTGCCGTCCACCTTCTCGGCTATACGCAATTCGCCACGGTCCAGCATGTCCACGGCCGTACGCACAGCCTGCTGTGCGGCATCGACCTGCAGCAGTTCGCGGTTCTCCCACGCCTGCTCAATGAGTTGTTGTATATCTGTATTCATCGTTAATATGAACGTGCGAATGCCATTTTTATTGTGTGCCTCCGAACCATTTGTCTGCAATATGTGCTAAGTGGCTCGTTTCCTTTAGTCTATATTTCCAATTCAGGTTATTTCACCCTCTTGCTGCTCCCACTTTCTCAAGGACACCCTACGTCTTTGTTATTATGCTGAATGTAATTGTAAATCAATATTTTATCCTTGATAATTCTCTCATTTTTCGATGTGCTATGCGAATATGGAGAGATTAAGGAAAGTAGAAGGATTGGGTATCAGGTATAGGGATGCCGAAGTGAAAGTTGATATAAGTCAGAAAAATCATGTCCGATTTGGTTATGTCGAAAAAAAGCTGTATCTTTGCAAGGTTAAATGAAGGATTATTTTAGGGGCATGAGACTGAATAAACTGCTGACAGCATTGTTGTTATGTATACTCCTGTCGTCCGTGCAAGCATGGTCGGCTGAGCCGCAGTATACCCGTGCGCAGGTAGACAGCATCGTAAAGAATAATTTGAGGGTGGGATAATAAATAGTCGGTTGTGGCGTTAAGATATATTATTGTAGTATTATGTGGAAAATAGGATTACTCTTCATAGCCTTGTTTGGGGTGCTGGTGCCACGGGTGTCGGCGCAGGATAAGGAATTGATGGCGGATTATCAGTCGCAGTTGCAGAGTATTTTTGAGGAGGTGTATAACGCCCCTACCGATAACCAGCGCTATCATGCCAATGAGGCCGCCCTGCAGTTGTTTACAGAGGCGTTAGGGGAGGAGAACTCTTTCC
The DNA here is from genome assembly GCA_947303735.1 of uncultured Bacteroidales bacterium. Taxonomy (GTDB): domain Bacteria; phylum Bacteroidota; class Bacteroidia; order Bacteroidales; family P3; genus Colimorpha. Next base: position 2,190 of record CAMYZD010000113.1, read on the forward strand.
GTTGGCAGTGGGATTTTGGCACACGGGTCTCGGTCCTCACTTCTGCCGACAAGAAGTTCCGCATCATCACATGGCCTGTAGTCAACGACGAGGGTGAGTTTGAGTGCTTTGGCTTTGTGCAGGCCCTCAATGAGAAGACCGACCAGTACGACGTGTATACCCTGAACGACAAGTCGAACGAGATAGTCAACCGCCAGGAGGCTACGTTGGCTCCGAACAACTGGTTTGGTGCCGTGTATCAAGAGCTTATCACTACCCAGCATGATGGTAAGAATTATTATACCTTACTGGGTTGGAACGGGGTGGACAACCTCACCCAGCGCAAGATTATCGAGCCCGTCTTCTTCAAGTCGGGCGGCAGCCAGCCCCAGTTTGGGCAGAATCTTTTCCGCAAGGACAGAAACCTGCGCCGAGTGGTGCTAGAATATACCAATACTGCGATGGTGAACCTCCGATATGAGGAGCAGACGGTGCGCAAGGTGGAGCATATCAGGGCCAAACGCACTGGGCGTTCTTCAGGTCCGGCCTACAGCCGGCAGTCGGGTCGTAGAGGCCGGAAGGGTAAGGGCCGCAACCGCCGTAGCCGTGTGGTGGAGACGGCAGCACGTACCTCCTCGGCAGTGCGCGAGAGGGTCTCTTCGGGTCCCACGGAGAAGGTTACCGACAAGAAGATGCGAATGATCATATTCGACGAGGTGGAGCCGCAGGTGGCGGGCATGGAGGGCTTGTTCCAATACTATGTCCCCTCGGGCACGGAGCTGGCGTATGTCTTTGTCGATGGCAAGTGGGAACTGCGACAGGGCGCGCAGGGACGTGTCACCGACAAGAAACTCAACAAAGACTTTGACAAACCTATAAAGAAAGAGGCACCCAACTACCAGGTCATACGCGACTGACAACGGTAGAATAGTTTAAAGAATCTATCAACTCTCATTTTTCAACTCTTAATTCTCGACTTAAATTGACTGGCGTAATCCTTGATAATATCAATACCATTGAAGACCTTCGAGCTCTTCCGACTGCCGACCTCCCACAGTTGGCAATCGAGTTGAGGCAATATATTATTGATACCCTCTCCCAGCATCCCGGACACTTGGCGTCGAGTCTTGGCACGGTGGAGCTCACCGTAGCCCTACACTATGTCTTTAATACCCCTGACGACAAGCTGGTGTGGGACGTGGGACATCAGGCTTACGCACACAAGATTATCACTGGACGGCGTGACCAATTCCCCACTATCCGCACCTATGGTGGTTTGAGCGGCTTTCCCCGCCGCGACGAGTCGCCTTTCGATGCCTTTGGCACGGGGCACAGCTCCACCTCGATCAGCTCGGTTCTGGGTATGGCAGTGGCGTCGGCTTTGCAGGGCAATTCTTCGCGCCAGCATATAGCCGTCATCGGCGATGGTGCTATGACGGGCGGCGAGGCATTTGAGGCATTGAACAATGCGGGAGCCTCCAAGGCAAATATGCTGGTGGTGCTGAACGACAACGGTATCAGCATCGACAAGGCGGTGGGCGGACTGAGCCACTATCTCACCCGCATCACCACGTCGCGCCGCTACAACCGCATCAAGGAAAAGGTATGGCGTAAGTTGGACGGCGACACGGAGAAGCGCACACGCAGCAAGGCGAAGTCGTTGAACTTCTTCCAGCGTGCCACCTTTGTGCTGAAGACAGCTGCCTTGGGTGCGCCCAACCTGTTCGAGTCGCTAGGATTTAGATATTTCGGCCCTATCGACGGGCACAATGTTGACGAGCTGGTGGAGGTGCTGATGCAGCTGAAGGAGATAAAGGGTCCCAAGTTGCTGCATGTGATAACCAAGAAAGGCAAGGGGTTGAAAACCGCCGAGCGGCACCCTGTGACCTATCATGCGCCTGGGCGTTTCAATGCTGCTACGGGTGCACAGATAAAGGGCTCGTCCAACGGCAAACCACTCAAGTATCAAGATGTATTTGGTAACACGATTATAGAGCTGGCTGAGCGTAATCCGAAGATAGTGGGCATTACGCCCGCCATGCCTACGGGCTGTTCGCTCAACCTGATGATGGAGCGTATGCCCCGACGGGCGTTCGACGTGGGCATTGCCGAGCAGCATGCCGTCACCTTCTCAGCCGGATTGGCGGCACAGGGAATGATCCCCTTTTGTAATATTTATTCCTCCTTCATGCAGCGGGCTTACGACCAGATTATCCACGATGTGGCGTTGCAGAGGCTGCCGGTGGTGATGTGCCTCGACCGAGCCGGATTAGTCGGCGACGACGGTCCTACGCACCACGGGGCATTCGACCTCGCCTGCCTGCGACCCATACCAGAGCTGACCATCTGTGCACCGATGGACGAACACGAATTGCGCAACATGATGTATACCGCCCAGCTGCCCGACCAAGGCGCGGTGGTGATACGCTACCCACGCGGGTTGAGCGTGCATGCCGACTGGAAGAACCCGTTCGAGAAACTGGAGGTGGGCAAAGGACGTTGTATGCACGAAGGTATCGATGCGGCGATACTCTCCATCGGACATGTGGGCAACGCCGCCCTTGAAGCCGCCCAGCGCTTGGAAGGGGAGGGGATGAGTGTTGCACACTACGATATGCGCTACCTGAAACCTCTCGACACGGGAATATTGGACGAGCTGTTGGCACGCGGCGTGCGCCACATCGTTACCGTCGAAGACGGCGTGAAGAAGGGTGGATTGGGCAGCGCGGTACTGGAATACTATGCTGCCGTTCGTTCAGCCGACCCAACTAAGGAGATACCCTCTGTCACCATATTAGGCCTGCCCGACCACTTTGTCACCCACGGTCCCGTACCACAGCTGCACAAAGATTGTGGCATCGATACTGAGAGCATTATAGCCTCTATTAAAATAATGTAGAAAAAATATGGGAATTAAAAAGTACCTCATTGTTGTTGTCGTTTTGACCATTATAGCTGCTTGTCAGAAAAGTGATGATATACGTCCAGTTACCCCGTCGGATACAGACACTATTGTTGTTGCCGAACCTGTGCCGGCGCTTTTTTCTATTAATGAAAAAGAGCAGGTGCGTTTTGCCCCGGGCAATCTGCAGTATGTGGAAGGTGTGTGGCGGTTTGCTGAGAAGCAAACCGACTTTCTGCCCCTCTACGACGCGGAACACTGCGACCTCTTTACTTGGAGCACCACCAACACACTGTGGGGCTTGGATACCAACACCTATGCTTCAGACTATGAGTTTTCGTTCGTGGACTGGGGAACGATACCTCAAGTGGTTGATACCTATGGCGAAGGATGGCGAGTCCTTGATGCGATAGAGTGGGACTACTTGCTCAATGAACGTCTTGTTAACGGCCAAGCAGGTGAAGGCCATTCGTGGATTGCCACCAGCATTGACGGGCAATATGGCGTACTGCTCTATCCCGACGGCTTTGAGCAACAACAGTCGCATGCCTCAGGCATCATCCCCGACAGCTGTGTGTTCCTGCCCGCTATGGGTTACCGACTGGGTGACGAAATACAAAATAGGGGTAACCATGTCGGCTACTATTGGTCTGCTTCAACCACTTATTGCCCTCCCGGAGCTGTTTCGCTACAGTTCCGCGAGATGGATGGCTCCACCACCATCGGCATCTACGCCGACGGCCGCTATTACGGTTCAGCTGTGCGGCTGGTGAGAGACGTCCTATGAACCATAATGTTTATGACAGATTAGTATCTGTTGTGAGCATATTGGCTACAACGCCGGCAAAGGCATGAAGAAGGTTGCTGAGATGCGGTTATTCCCTGTCGTACTCGCAGAGGGCTATCTGAAGGGGCGACATGATGTGCTACAGCGCTACAGTGCTACAGCTCGAATTGGGGAATGTCATTTTTTTTGAGGGGTGATTTAGGCAAAATGAACTGTAACAACTGTAGCGCTGTAACAAAATGCTCCATCGTGTCGTGATAATGTCATTCTAATCAGAGAACTGTGGGATGAGTGTCGTTTTTTTTGATGTCTAAAATTATGAATATCTGACATTTGAATTTTTTATCGTGTTTTTACATAATAAATCCAGTGTGCGGCAAGGTGAAGTACATATTGTCTTTTGATTTGGAGAAGTATGTAGGAGTAATTATGTACTCATATCTGATGGTTATCATGAAACTTTTCTTGGTAGAGGTGAGAAGTGCGTGATGAAAGAGGAATAAATAATTGTAGGATGGGATGATGGAGTTCCCGCAAACATCTGTGGCACAAAAGTTGTGTGTGATGAAACAGCCTACGACGAAGTCGGCCTAGA
>CAMYZD010000114.1 GCA_947303735.1 uncultured Bacteroidales bacterium
CCCGAATAGGACTTCACCCAGTCGAAGTGTTGGGCGTACAAAGAATTGAAAATTGAAAGCTGAAAAGTGAAAAATAGGACAGCTAAGAATATTACTTTTTTCATTGTTTGAGGGTTTTGTTTGTTTATTCGTGACTAATTCGTTTTTTTCATTCGGAAAGGGACAAAATTTGCCCTTCGTACTATATACTTCCCAAAATGCCAAAATCGTCACCCTTCAAGGCTGTTATTTAACAAAGTTTAACACGTCATTTCTTCAAGGCATCGATTTGTCATGGTATGCACGCTCTTAAAGTGGCTCCAGAAGGGTTACTGTCCGAAGGTATCGTTTTGCTTCAGGTGGACATGCCCCCCCGCTTCGCAGTACCCCTTTGAGAACATACCCCGGCCTTACGGCAAACATTCACTGGATGTTTGCTCCCATTTAAAAAGGGGACGGCTGACGCGCAACACTGCATACAAACATAGATGCAATTGGCCGGCTATCGCGACGCAAGTCCACTGGACTTCCTTAATCCTCTTTAAAGGGGTACCGCGAAGCGGGGGGGTATGTACAAATTTAACATTAATGGCCAAATACTTCTGATTGTTTCAACAGGCGAAGGGTATGAGTCTTGCCGTCGGCGATGGTGAGGGTCAAGAGGTAGGTGGCTTGTGGACGTAATCAGTCCCTCAATGATTCTTAGCGTTTCTTAGCGTTGGCTCCTTGAAGCCATCAGCAGCTATAGCATCATATATGTCTTGAATACTTTTCAAGACAGCATCATAACGTCATTCTTGGCATTTTGTTATTATGTTACGCCCATAGGCTAATCTTCTTCCCGCTCGGCGCTGTCGAGCACCAGGCGGAAACCATAGAAGCTGTAGCCGAAATCAGGCAGATACCAGCTGCGCTCAAACACACTGCAACCCCACGTGGGGCTATTAAAGCAACCACCGCGCAGTATGCGGTTCTCGCCATCCTTGGGGCCTTGCGGGCTGTTCTGCGGCTGCGCCGTATACGCCTCCATCCAGTCGCTGCACCATTCCAACACGTTGCCACCCATGTCGTACAGTCCCAGCTCGTTGGGCTTCAACTGACCCACAGGATGGCTATGCCCACCGCTGTTGGTGGCCATCCAGCACACCTCCCACGGCTGGCTCTGAGTGCCAGGATACACCGTGTTGTGTCCTCGCACACCTCCGCGTGCTGCAAACTCCCATTCCGCCTCTGTTGGCAGTCGGAAACGGTAGCCAGTCATCTGACTAAGCCGTGCAATGAATATCTGCACATCGTTCCACGATACCTGCTCCACCGGCAGGCTGTCGTTGCCTGTCCATTTCGAGGGGTTCTCTCCCATCACCGATGTCCAAAGTCCTTGTGTCACTTCGTATTGTCCTATGTAGAATCCGTTCAGTGTCACACGGTGCGTAGGCAACTCATCGGCGTAAGTGTGCTTCTCGCCCTTAGGATGGGTACAGCCCATCGTGAAACTGCCTCCTTCCACCGGCATCATGCGAAAATAACGGTCGCCCACATATACCAGCAGCGCCCCGTCGTCCACTTCAACCAAAAAGGAAAGGGCCTCCGCCTCCACCCCACGAATTTCGGGAAGGTTCACGGCGGTGATTGTCAGCCCCTCGCCCGCCTTCACCCCTTTGCCCACTGCTCCGGTGAGTCCGGTCAGCGGCTCGGTGTAACGCCCCCCATCGATAGCCACACGCACACAGATGTCGGCCGGCTTATCGAGTGAGTAAGTGATGGTGAGCGTGTCGCTAACCAGTGTAAACGACACATCCGTCACCTGTTGTGCCCACAGCGAAAAGCTGCAGGAGAGTATAAACAGTATGGCGGACAGTCTTTTCATCGGTCGTATGAAGGGTTGCTGTCGACTATGCCATGTGCGCGTCGCTCCAAGCCTCGGGATTGGTACGCCAATTGGCTAGCGACTCCATATCGGCATTGCGGATATATTCCTCTTGGCAAGCCACATCGATCAGCGTGTCATAATTGGTCAGCGTGTGCAGCTCCACCTTGGCATCCTCGAAGTTCTTGGCCGCCACATCGAGACCATAAGTGAATATGGCAACCATGCCCTTCACATCGCAGCCACGCTCTCTCAAGGCATTGACTGCTATGAGGCTGCTCTTGCCGGTCGATACCAAGTCCTCGATGACCACCACCGACTGCCCCTCGTGAATCTCACCCTCAATCTGGTTGGTAAGGCCGTGCGACTTGGCCTCAGAACGCACATATACGAAGGGGAGCCCCAATTCCTGTGCCACCAAGGCACCTTGGGCAATGCCACCTGTCGCTACGCCGGCTATGACATCGATGCCACACCACGTCTTATTAATCACCTCCACAAAACTCTGGCGGATGAAGGTGCGGATTTCGGGATATGAAAGTGTTACTCGGTTATCGCAATAAATAGGAGATTTGCGACCCGATGCCCATGTGAAAGGGTGTTCGTTGTTAAGCTTTATCGCTTTGACTTGCAGTAAGAAATTGGCCATCTGTAAGGCCATGTTGTCGTTAGTTTTCATACCGCAAAGATACATATTTTTTTCATTATGGGAAAAATTAAATGCTCAATTGACACTTTTTTTAATCCGTATCTCCCATCTGCCAGGTCCCACCACACCATGCTAATGCCTGACTACCATATCGTTCCCTATCCCGCAACCCTCATTTTTCGCTTAACGATACGAATAAGAACCATATATGAAACAATATAGGAGTGGAGGACAGGCGAAGGCACCCCCAAGCCAACAATAAACGATGGGCTCCCTCTTTAAAACTGTGGGCGATTTTTTTTGAGCACAAAGCATAATAATTTCTGAGGGCAGACGTTATTGATTGTTGATGAACACACTGAGTATTTCATATCTAAACCACACCCTGCACGTCGTTTCGGCCAACGACGGCCTCACCCTCGCACTGCCCGAAGGCGCAACGGCTATGGACGACAGTCGGTGGGAGGATTGCTTTGCCCTGCTACGCGAGGGACAAGACGTATGGGTTGCTTGTAATCATGGAATCAGAAACTTGAACGCCTACCTAAAGACGCATTACCGCTATGTGAAGGCAGCAGGCGGAGTGGTAGAAACTCCACAGGACGAGGTGCTGACCATGTCGCGCGAAGGGCAGTGGGACTTGCCCAAAGGCATGGTGGAGAGGGGCGAGACACTGGCACAGGCCGCCTTGCGCGAAGTGGAAGAGGAGACCGGCGTTGGCAATGCCACCATTAAAGGATTGATAACAAAGACTTACCACATCTTCGACAAATATGGGGGCTGGCACTTGAAGCAGACCTCATGGTTTGCGATGCAGGCCGACCGCCAAGCGTGCGTGCCGCAAAAGGAGGAGGGCATCACCGAAGTGATGTGGCTGCCGAGGGAGGAATGTCTGAGGCGGCTCAGCACATCGTATGCCAGTTTGAGATTGGTGGGAATAGAACTAACTCGTAAACATACAGAACATTGAACCCTTACCTCATAGCACTGACACTGGTACCCGGTCTTGGACCGAAAAGCATAAGGCAGCTGAAAGACCTCTGCCCCGATTTGGAGCAACTATTTCGCATGTCCGCCTCGGAGTTGAAAGAGATATTTGGCACCCACACGGGCGTCATCAACTCAATCGCCAACAAGAGCACACTTGCCCAGGCCGAGACCATCCTCACCGAGGCCGAGAAATACCATATCCGAACGCTTTTCTTCACCGACCCAGCCTATCCCCAACGGCTCAACGCGGCTGGATGCGAAGACACGCCCGTACTACTTTATACCTTAGGTGAGTGCGACCTCAATATGCCTCATAGCGTAGCCCTGGTGGGCACACGCAAAGCAACCGACTACGGCCGTACCACCACAGCAAGATTGGTAGAAGAGTTGGGTGCCGACAAACCATTGATAGTAAGCGGCCTGGCCTACGGAATAGACACAGCTGCCCACACGGCTGCATTAGACAACCAACTAGCCACCGTGGCGGTGCTGGGACATGGGTTGGACATCATCTACCCAAGCCAGAACCGAGGCCTCGCCAAACGTATTGTCGACCAAGGAGGCGCACTGCTGACTGAATACCCTTTACACACTGATATAAAAGCCACTAACTTCCCTGCACGCAACCGCATCATCGCCGCCATGTCGGATGCCACCATCGTGGTGGAGGCTTCGGAACGAGGTGGCGCCCTTATCACCGCCAACATCGCCAGCAGCTACTTCCGCGAAGTGTTTGCCGTGCCTGGGAGACTGAACGACCCCACCTCCGAAGGCTGTAACAACCTTATTGTCAATAACAAGGCGATAATGATACGAAATGCTGGCGACCTCTTTTTCCAAATGGGTTGGAAAACCACTTTCGACAAACAGAGACGTAAAGAACAGCAGCAGAGCCTCTTCGCCACACTAAACACAAATGAGAAGGCCATCGTCGACCTGCTGGAGAAAAACAAGGAGATGACTCTTGATGAAATAGAACTGCAATCGGGCCTACCTTTGCCCAAAATAGCCGCTGTGATGGTTGAATTAGAGCTGAAAAATGTAATACGGTGCCTTCCGGGGAGGTTATACAAACTATCATAGAGCTAGAGAGTTGTAAATTGTTAATATCTTTTTTGTGTTAAAAATTTCTCCAATTGCAGAAATAATCGTAATTTCGCACTTTCAAAATGGCCTTTGCCTTATAGCATATTTGGAAACAAAAATACTCTATACATGGAACAAACTGTAAAAGGAAAAATCTCCCAGATTATCGGCGCTGTTGTCGACGTAACGTTTGAAGACGGCATCAATCTGCCCGACATTTACGACGCCCTCAAAGTGGTACGCCCCGATGGCACAGAAGTCATTCTCGAATGCCAGCAGGACATTGGCGAAAACACCATGCGCACCATTGCCATGGACAGCACCGACGGCTTGCAGCGCGGAACCGTGGTCGAGGTGCTCGGCGGCCCCATCTCCATGCCTGTGAGCGAAAACATCAACGGCCGCTTGTTCAACGTGATTGGCAAGGCCATCGACGGTATGCCCGACCCGGTGCATGAGAAACGCTACGGCATACACCGTGAGCCCCCCAAGTTTGAGAACTTGGCCACCAGCCAGGAGGTCCTTTTCACCGGTATCAAGGTTATCGACCTCATCCAGCCCTTCCTGAAAGGTGGTAAGATTGGTCTGTTCGGCGGTGCCGGTGTCGGCAAGACAGTTCTTATCCAGGAGCTTATCAACAATATTGCAAAGAAATACTCCGGCATGTCGGTATTCACCGGCGTGGGTGAGCGCACCCGTGAGGGTAACGACCTTCTGCGCGAAATGATTGAGGCTGGCGTTATCAACTATGGCCCCAAATTTGGCCAAAGCATGGCAGAGGGCAGCTGGGACCTGAGCAAAGTGGATCCCGACGCTGTGAAGGACTCGAAGTGCACTATGGTGTTCGGTCAGATGAACGAAACCCCCGGTGCTCGTGCCCGTGTCGCCCTTTCAGGCCTTACCTTGGCAGAATATTTCCGCGACGGTGACGAAAAGACCGGTGGACGCGACATCCTGCTGTTTATCGACAACATCTTCCGTTTCACCCAGGCAGGTTCTGAGGTGTCGGCCCTGCTCGGCCGTATGCCTTCGGCAGTGGGTTACCAGCCTACGCTGGCCACTGAAATGGGTATGATGCAGGAGCGCATCACCTCCACCAAGCGTGGTTCTATCACCTCGGTGCAGGCCGTGTATGTGCCTGCCGACGACTTGACCGACCCCGCACCTGCAACCACCTTCGCCCACTTGGATGCCCAGACGGTGTTGAGCCGTAAGATTTCAGAGCTCGGCATCTATCCCGCCGTCGACCCGCTCGACTCTACCTCCCGCATCCTTTCGCCCGACGTGGTGGGAGAAGAGCACTACAACACCGCTCAGAAGGTTAAGCAGATTCTCCAGCGCTACAACGAACTACAGGATATTATCGCCATCCTCGGTATGGAGGAACTGGGCGAGGCCGACAAATTGGTCGTCTCCCGCGCACGCCGTGTGCAACGTTTCCTCTCGCAGCCGTTCCACGTGGCTGAGGCATTCACCGGCCTGCCCGGTAAGTTCGTCAATATCGAAGACACCATCAAGGGCTTCAACATGATTCTCAACGGCGA
>CAMYZD010000115.1 GCA_947303735.1 uncultured Bacteroidales bacterium
TCGCACACGATGTCCGTCACCATGCGGTTGCGCCATGTGCGCTGTTCCACATGCCAGACAATCTGCGTGTCGGTCTCGTAGCACTTGAACTTGGTGCGGCATCCTGTCCAGAACTTCGAGAAATTGAACTCGAAGGCTTTCCCCTCATACCAGAAGGCGGAGAGCAGCTGCCGCGGTAAGGCGACCGGTCCAATCTTGGGTCTGCCGCCCCCAATATCAAAGACACTGTCGGTTAGCTTTCGCCCCGTCAACTCACTTGTCATGTTGCACGACGAGAGCCACACCCACGGGGAGGTGAAATCCTGCCCCCAGTTCTTGTCAGCATAGCCGTAGCAGTCTTTCGGACGCACGACATAACGCCTGCCATTAAAGACTATTTCCCCTTCGTAGGCGGTCTTCATCCCTTCAGCATGCCAAAACATCTCAAACAGCTGCCAACGGCGCATCGGACTGCTGGCACCATAGCCCACATTGAAGGCTACCTGCTTGCTGATACGGAGTTTCCACGACATCTCGCCGCTATCGCACATCCATTCAGGGTGTGCCTTGGCCTGCTCGGGCGTGATGGATATTGACCCACAAATCTCAGTCTCAGACACCCGACAATCGGCTGCCTTGACAGAGAAGGGCACTCCCATCTCAACCTTCGTTTCCTTCCAGCCAAAGAAGCGGTGCAGCTGAGCCTTGTCGGCACCACACCAGGCGCCCGCCTTCACCATCAAGTAAGAGGGCTGCAACCCGGCCGCCTTGTTTTCTGGCAGTTGCCCCAGCTGAGGCACAGCGCCTCCCTTGGCAGGATTGCACAGGAAGAACTCGATAAAGAAAGGGCGAGGAAGGCCCGTCTCAGCATCGTATGCCGTCAGGCTATGCCACCACCAGTCGTAGCCACACCTGGCCTGCTTGCCAAACAGCTGGCATGCATCGCGCGTTATATCATGTCTGTTGAAACTCATATCCGTATATCGAAATTAACACAATAGAAAAGCATCCGCTCGTAGCCGTATTTTGTCAAGAGATGGTCTGATTGATAACCCAATGCGAGCAGACTGTGCACACTGGGTTTGTTATAAGGCGAAGCCGTTGCGCACAGCAGGTCAATACCCCTTGCGCGGGCTTCTCTGCCCAGATGCTTGCCCAGCAGCACCTGCAAGCCCCGTCCCCGCCATTGAGGGCGGACAATGCAAATCTTGAAATTGGCCGATGTATGGGCAGCGGCATCCACCTTCGTCAACAGGACAGAAAGGTCTTCGCCGTCGCCCGGCTGCGGCACATACAGCACCGCAAAACCAGCCAACTCCTCCCCTACCCATGCTCCGAGACAGAGATGGGGAGCCGCCAGACACCTGCGCCACATCTCGGGCGTATTCCTTCGCAAGAGGTCGGGACGCTCCAAACAGGAGACAGCCTCTTGCTCGATGGCAAGGACTGTCTCCAGATGTTCTGGCCCACAAGGGCGTATTGTCGGGGAAATAAGAGCCAAGTGCTATTGTTTTATAATCTTAACGCTCTTGCCTCCGTTGCGCACAAAGTACACACCGGCGGGAAGACTGCCGAGGTCAATCTGCACACTGCCGAAGCTCTCGGCCTCTTTCACCACACGTCCTGTCACATCGCAAACCATAACCCGACCGTCACCCTTGACGTTCAGGACATTCTCAACAGGATTGGGATAGACCCGAAGGGCTTCCTCTTGCTGCACATCGGCGATTGAGACAACCGGCATACCTGTGGAAAGCACCACATGATACTCTCTCACGGTTACGCTGTCCTCAGCCTTAACCGTCAGGGTGACCCTTACGCTGGTGTCGCTAATCGTCTCGCGCGATACGCTCACCGTAGCGTCAGACACTTCGGTCACACCTTCCACCACCGCACTCTGCAGGGCGTCCATATCCTCGACCGAGACAGAATAATAGAAATTGTCTTTCTGGAATCCCTCAACAGCCTCGCCGTTTACCTTAATGGATGTCAGCCAGGCGCTGTAGATGAACTCGATGTCATCGACTGAAAGGGAGTCGTAGCCGTCGCCCTCTCCGGGATTCTTGTTGGTCGTCATATTGACAAGCATATAGTTTGCCGTCGATGTGCCGTTATACACAAAGGGCACCTTCATCAGCTGCCACTGCATCTGCGAGTCCGAAGTGGTGGTGCGGGTGAACTCAGCCACCGCACGGCCTTTATAGAGCGAGGTGTTGCTGACATCGTTGGGCGCCTTGAAGTCACTGTTGCCATGCAGAACAGCCTCCACCTGCGCCACAGAATTGCCACTGCCGGCATAGAAGCTCACCCACACATACATAGAGTCGGGTGTAGCCGTAAAGGGGCAGCTGTGGTCGGCATTGCTCCGCTCGGTGTAGTTGTAGTTGTCGCTGCTGGAAGCGGAGAGCGAGCCGGCATGTATGCGGCCGGTGGTCATGTTGCCGTTGGCCTTGATGCCGAGAATCGACTGGGTGTAGATAGTCAGGTAGTGCGAGCCTGTGCCGCCCGGACGGCTTCCGTGACGATGGTAGTGATGGGTCGAGGAAGCCAAAGACGACCACGAGCCATCGCAGGTGGCAAACGAGTTCCAGTGGGTGGGCTCTGCATCATTGGCACTTCCGTCCCACGATTCAAACCCGTTGTTGGGGAGTTGGTAATTGTTCTGAGCACTGAGCGATACGGTTGCCAACAGCGACAACCCTATTGCTAACGATTTGATAATGGATTGTTTCATGATTATTTTTTCAGTTTAGTATTCAAGAGAATGAGAATGCATACAATACAATGCTGCCAAGCAGATAGCTCGCCAGATTGACAAGAACTGTTGCGCCGAAAATTCGTTTGGGCTGGTGCCGCTTTCGCAGCATGAAATAATTGACCACCGCTTCTATCAGAATAGAGAGCAGCAGCGCAACGAGATAATACAGGACAAAGCCCCACACATTGGCCGGGTTGGAGAAATCCACCTCATGGCTGCTTACCCACGGGATGCCCAGCACCAGCCACCAGCCGCCCGAGACAGCCAATGAGAGCGCTATCCCCACTGCCCCGCTGACCACATTGGCCAGCAGCACAGCATCTCCCACCTTTCGGTTCCAGTTGGCTTTTAGCAGTATCCGCGCCATCAGGAATATCTCCAGCACGATGACAGCGGCCATAAACAGCCACCCGAAAGGACCGAATGCGAAGATGCCGAAGGATACGTTCAGCAATGGCATCGAGGCGAGGCTCTATTATTTCAGGTAGTACTCAACAGTGGTGACCACACGCACCTTCTTCACCTGCGGGGTGTTCTCGTCAAGATCCTCCACCTCAAAATAGCCCTGCGAGGCGGTGCGCATCTTGCCGATACGGCTGTGGCTGTTCTTGGCAAACTCGTCGGCAGCGGCGCGGGCGTTCTCAAGACTCTCGGCAATCATAGAGGGCTTGATGTCGTTGAGTCCGAGGTATTGATAGTCGGCCCAGCTGTTGGCCAGGATGTTCTGGTTCACCAGCTCGGTCTCGAGTGTCTGCTGCACCTTGCGCACCAGGTCGAGGTTCTTGGTAAAAACGGTGACGGTCTGGCTGGCCTGATAACGATAGGTGATGTGCGACACATCGTTGGCGTATGTGTAGCGGTCGTCGTAGCTGGCATTGCCAACCTTTATCTCGTCTTCCTTGAACCCGGCATCTTTCAGTTTATTGACAATGATTTCATTGTTCCTTTGAACGACAGTGCGGAGGTCGGCAAGGGAGTTGTCTTTCTCGGTGTAGTTGATGCGATAGACCACGCGGTCGGCGGGCACTTCCTTTTCGCAGAGTCCGCGCACTTTCACTGTGTCGTCATACGACTTGAGGGTTTTCACTGTCAAGACCATAAAGAGGCCCAACACCAAGGCGGCCAGCACGGTGGCTCCGCCTTGAATCATGTTCTTCTTGAACGGTATGCTACTTCCTTTCATAATATGTTGTTTTTTTGTTTATTTCAATTGGGTTAATACGCCTTCGAAGAATTTGTACGCATGGCTTTCTTCACGGAATTTGTCACGATAGGATACTATCTCTACACATCCGTCCCCATCTGTGTCCTTCAGTTCAAGGATGTCGAATGGCAGCTTATACAAGCACCACGGGCCTTCCGGCATCAGGGTGGCGTAAGGATAGACAATATACCACATCTCAGCCCCATAGGTGGACGAATTGTCGGCAGTCTTGACCAAGAACACAGTGTAGTCCTTGTCCAAACGCACTGTGTCCAGCTGTATCTGGTCTTGGTCATTACGGATGAAATGAGAGTTGCCGGTTGCCATGAGTTCCTGCATATCACCCCCATACATCATCGCCAACAGACAGGAGTTGCCGTCCTCATATAGCCTGAGAGATGCAAGCCTATTCAACTCATAGGTCCCCACCTGTGCCATTTCATTCGAAATGAGCGAGTCCCTCTCAACATCGCTCACAGGCACACGGCTCTCCTCCTGCTGCTTCGGACAGCAGCCTGCAGCCATAATCGCTGCAACAACTAAACATGCTATTCTTTTCATGCCACAAATAACGCATCCATCCTGATATTATTGCCCGCAGACCTTTCTTTCCGATTACATCTTGCCCTTCTTCCCATTAGTCATGCGGAAAAATTGCGCATTACACCCCCAAGCAACCGATTGGCACCACATACACTCCATCTGGACGGCGAAGAGGAAATTCGCCCACACCTGTCAGCACCATTAGAAACGACGGCGCTTTCATTCGGGTGGTATCTATTTTCCCAGCCAATGTCAAAAGTGTTTTGGC
This sequence comes from uncultured Bacteroidales bacterium, assembly GCA_947303735.1. GTDB lineage: Bacteria > Bacteroidota > Bacteroidia > Bacteroidales > P3 > Colimorpha. The sequence continues at coordinate 4,753 of CAMYZD010000115.1, forward strand.
ACCCTCTTCAATCAGCGTGTCTCCACCGAGTTTTATCTCCACCAATCCATAACTACCATTGCGTAAATGGACTACGGCATCGCATTCCAGCCCGTTCTTGTCCCGATAATGATACACCCTGCCATCCAATGCGGCAGCATACACCCGCAGGTCGCGCACCGCCATAGTCTCAAACAGCAGTCCCATGGTGTTCAAATCCTGCACAAGGTCAGAGGGACCGACACCCAAAGCCGCAGTGGCAATTGACGAATCGTTGAAATAGCGAGTATCCGATGTGCGGATAGCCGTCTTGGAGCGTAGATTGGGATTCCATGCAGGCATATCGTCCACCACAAAGATATTCTTCAAAGCCGTGATATACTGTGCAAAGCTGCTTTCCCCCAATGCACCCTCATCATTTGTGGCCATATCTTGACGTATTGTTTCCAATGAGACCTGCGCCCCTTGATGCCTGGCCAAAGAACGGGTAAGCCTTCTGGCTAATTCCGGGTTCCGCTTGACGCCATCTACACGCGAAATATCCGACTCAACAACTGCATCATAGTAGTCGTACGACAGCGCAAGTGCATCCTCTTCCTGCTTGTCAATGACACCAGGCCAGCCACCTCGGCATATCAAGAATGCAAGCCGGGTAATATCAATCGTTGACAAACCCGCAGGTTGCTCGTTGTGCTGCTCAAAGAGCCAATGCAAACCCACTTCCCCTGTAGAGTCACCTGACTCCAACAGGGACATTGTCCGCATTGTCAAACGGGCAAACCGTCCTGTTCCCGTGTGATTAATCTCATCGGTCAAAGACGGCACAGCTGAACCCGTTAATATGAATTGACCCTCTGCCTTGCGATGGTCCACCTCAAAACGCACGGCATCCCACAGCTGGGGTATTAGCTGCCACTCGTCCATCAGGCGGGGTGTGTCGCCTTGCAGCAATACTCCAATATTAATCTCGGCCGCCTGTTGGTACATTCTTTGCCGGCTTGGGTCGTCTAAATAGATTACACTCGACGCTTTTTGTTCCGCCGTAGTGGTTTTCCCGCACCATTTGGGTCCCTGCACAAGCACTGCTCCAATACGATGAAGCATCTTTTCAAGCTGATTATCAACAATTCGTGGACAATAATTAGGCATAATTCAGATTGTTTTTCAACTGCAAATATACGATTATTTTTTAAAACCACGGCATTTGGCTATATTTTCACCACGGCATTTGGCTATATTTTCACCACGGCATTTGGCCATATTTTCACCACGGCAGTTGGCAAAATGTCATTTTCCCGCAATGCGAGGGAAGATATCACGGGGAATATTAACGGCTACCGTGTTCCAGCGGAAATAGTCAAACGACATCAGCATC
>CAMYZD010000116.1 GCA_947303735.1 uncultured Bacteroidales bacterium
GGCGCGGGTCTTTTCGGCACCATCACCGATGAACATCACCTCTCCCCTATTCAGAAAGTCATCGTAGATGCCTGACTCGATAATGTCGGCACTGGTGGGCTTGAGAATTGAGAATTGAGAATTGAGAATTGAGAATTTGGTTGTCGCACTCGGGTTATTCTCAATCAGTATGGGCTTACATGGGGAGGGCTTACACGGGGGTAAGCCCTTACGGTTCTCCATTTCAATAATAGCCGTGTAGCACTCCATGCGTCGGGCGTCAATCATGGGGCATACCATACCGTGGTAGTCGGGGTGCTGTGTGTAATATTGTGCCGCCATGCCTTGTAGCGTTGGCACCGACAGCAATGGTATGGAGAGGGCATAGCAGAAGCCTTTGGCGGAACTAACGCCGATACGCAGGCCCGTGTAGCTTCCTGGACCAGAAGAGACACACACTGCGTCGAGCTGTTTGGGTGTGATATGGCATTGCTCGAAAAGCTGTTCCACAAACAACGGAAGACGAGATGAATGGGCGTTAGGTTGGTCGGAATGCAACTCAGCCAGCACCTCACCGTCACGAGCAAGGGCAACCGAGCATACTGCTGTGGCAGTTTCAAGTAGAAGTATATTCATCAATTTATCCCTTGTAATTGGTTTTGTCTGCGGCGGGGTACAAACAAAGCCTTTTGAGGCTGGTATGCTTTCAACCCTTGATCACCAGAAAGTATTTCCACTTCGCCAAGTTTGCTGAAATGCTCCGCCACATCCACAATGCTTGCATCACCTAACGACAAGACATTCACGGATTGAATCCACCGGTCTGCAAGAGCCTTCAATCTTTCAGGACTCCATAAATCGCTTTGAGAAGAAAAAGCCACCCAAGGAGAATTATTGTCGGCGGAATCGTTGATAAGAGCTGCAAGTTTAGAAGCATAGTATCTTTTATCACCTTTCTTTATATGAGTGATGTGATTCCCAGTTTCAATTATCGTAGCGAAGGGGAGAACGAAATAGGTGCCTGCCGTTTGCTCGGCAGAAATTTTTTCATTCACCCGATCGTAATTCCAACGGTCATTGTTGGGACCGCATGTCTCATAATCAGGTACCTCCAACCACACGTCCAAGATACTGGTGTCTATAATTAGATATTTGTGTTGGATGTTGCTCATAGTTTACCCTCCGTCATTAAATCACCCATGCTGTATTGAGCCAGTAACTTTGGAAGATTGTTAATTTCTTCGACTGCTTCTACTACGCTTCCTCCCGTTTTAGAATCTCTCTTAACAAAAAATACGATTGGCAGTAACTCTATACCCAGTTTATCTAGCATTACCGGGTTATGGGTTGTGCACAATATATCAATACCCTGTTCTTCCCCCAATTTTCTCAGCATCATGACGAGTTCGCTCGTTCTGGACGGATGGAGTCCATTGTCAACTTCTTCCACAATCAACAAGCTGCCACGAGGACGGGTAAGCATGGCAGTGGCTATGGCCAAAAAGCGTAAAGTGCCGTCAGACATGCTACGGGAATCTATTGTAGTGATTTCATTGCCCTTCCATTGCTCATTGCAATACAGCATGGCATCAGTATTGAACTTACCAACCCGTTCAGTCCATACTCTTTTAATATCCTTTTCAGGTAGTGGACGCAGGTATTCTGATAGGGTTTTCTCTACTTGCTCTCGTTTTTCCTTTTCCATTGCAGATAGTACTCCCGCAATATTTGACGCATCTGGCTCTAACATGTCCGACAAAGTGGAATAATCTCTCATATTGTTAGGAATAGGATTGAGGACAAAAATGTTAGACAGCTCCTTAACAACCAGAGAGACGCAATCCTTAATAGACGGCAAAGTCTCTATGCTTCCCATTTGGGAAAGGACAGAAGTGGTGCGCGACATCTCGTAGCTTTTCTCAGGGCCACGACTACTTCTTCTAGTATAGACTGTTGCATAAGGTTGAGCCAGATTGTCGGAATAACTATGGAATATATTTGTCTCAACAGGTCGTCTTTCAGGTCTGGTGGAACCATTGTGATAGACCGCTACTACTTTATTGTGGTCTACTTGTTTCATGGATTCTTCAGCTATGCCTACTCGGTCTCCTGACCTCTTTACTTTTATGGTAAAATGATATTCGACACTTCTTATATCTTTAGCAAGTACTATGGTTAATGTTGCTTGATTTTCTCCTTTTCGTATTATCCATTCTTTACCTCCCCTAATTTCCTTAAAGATAGATTCTACAGAATGTCCCATAGCCAAGCGTGACAAGAACCAGAATGCATCCAGTAGATTGGACTTCCCTGATGCGTTTGTGCCAATTAAGACAGTCAGGGGATCTATATATAATTTGGATGGTGAAAAGCTCTTCCAATTTTCTAGAAATATCTCTTTAATCATGATTGTCGGATTCTATTATTTATGCAGTTATCTCATATCCACTACCTCATAGCCTTCAGGAGCCGTGTAGGCAAAGGCTGTGGGGCCAATCTTCACAAGGGTGTAGTTAGAAAAGGTGTATTCTCCACGCGAGGAGTCGTAGTTGTGTTGTTCCATTTTCTTCAGCCGATTGTTGGAGGTGTCGATAAAGAGACGAATCTTATGGTAGGGACGGCTCTTTTTAGGCTGGAGGTCGATGATGGCAGTGCCGTTCTCCTCGCGGATGAACTTGGCACGATAGTTCTTCTGATAGTTGGCGAGCATGGCGGCAGGGTTGGTCAAGTCGTCGTCGGATTCAGCCATATTGTTCACGACCACCTCTTTGGAAGGTTTATTAACCTGCCAAACGGTCTTGCCATCGCAGTAAATCTCTATGTCACACGCCTTAACGATATAGCATGGAGCCTTATAGGTGATTGTGGCTTTCTGACGGAAGGTCTCTTTCTTGTTGGCATCAAGGTTTACCACCGTAACATCAAATTTGAACGAGCCTGTCGTCCATTTCACAGCTACGTTGTTCAGTATCTTGTTGGCATTCTCATCGACGGTGTTGCCGTTGGCCGTATGCGTCAGTTGGGCAAAGGAACACTGCATAGCCAACAATGCCATACTAAGAAAAAATATCTTCTTCATTATTTCTTGATTCTTAATTTTTAATTCTTAATTCTAATGGAGGTCCACCCCGATGATGTGCATAAACTCCTCGCGGGTCTTGGGGTCGTTCATAAAGGCACCGGTGAAGTCGCTGGTGGTGGTGACGCTGTTCTGCTTCTGCACACCACGCATGGACATGCACATGTGCTGCGCCTCAATGACCACCGCCACACCCAGCGGGTTGAGGGTTTTCTGTATGCAGTCTTTAATCTGCTTGGTGAGGCGTTCTTGTACTTGCAAACGGCGGGCAAAGGCATCCACCACGCGGGGTATCTTGCTCAAGCCCACAATAGTTCCGTTCGGGATATATGCCACATGCGCCTTGCCCACGAAGGGTACCATGTGATGCTCACAGAGGGAATAGAGCTCTATGTCCTTGACGACAACCATCTGCTTGTAGTCCTCGTGGAACATGGCAGAGCGGAGTATCTCCTCCGGGTCGAGGTCGTAGCCGTTGGTGAAGAACAACATAGCCTTGGCAATGCGCTCAGGCGACTTGAGCAACCCTTCGCGGTCGGGGTCTTCGCCCAAGAGGCGTAGAATCTCCTTGTAGTGAGCGGCCATCTGCGCCACGCACTGCTCGTCGTATTGGTCTATTTTCTGGTATCCGAGTTCCATAATCAATTATTTAGTATCAATTAACGCAAAAGTATTGCTTAAAGTATATGTGTTTGTGTTTTTTTGCTAATCATAGTAGTCAGAGGCATAGTCGGCATCGACACCTGCCAGCTTAATCAGGTAGGAATAAAGTGCATCATACTTCATGCCAGCCATGTTGGTGAAGTTGGCCTTGAAGGTGTCGGCGGTGCGGCGTTCTATAACCCACTCAGCACCGTCCATCATTGGCCAGTATTCGAGGCGAGGCTTGTTGTCGAAGTCAAGCGCGGCAAAGAGACTCATCAGTTGGCGGTATTCCCGTTTGCTCAGTTCGCGATTGCCGTGGATGGGGTTTAATGTGGTGGTCAGGGTTTGTTCTTCAACTGTATAGTCGAGCTTAGTCCAATAAAGCATAGTCTTATTTCCGCTACGCTCCACACGAAAGCATAGTGGCGGGTGAAATGAAGGATAGAAGGCAAAGCGGAAGACAGTGTCGCCCGGGGCAATGGTACTGTCATACAGCACAGGCTCGGACATTGCGGTAAGATAACGAGAGAAAGCTTCTACCCAGAAATAGGAATCACTATAGGATACATCAATAATATAATCCACAGTCGAGTCGAGGTGTCCGTCGGCGGGCAAGTCAATGAAGTACAAATAGGGATAATGGATTCCCGGCACAGTGCCAATAGGTAACTTGTTCAGGGGATTATATGGCAGACCGAGATACTGTTCCAGCTGTCGGATGGGCAGGAACATATCAAAGATTCTCCTATCAACGACACTTTGGGTAGCTGTAAGGGCACGGTAGAAATAGCGCAAGGCACTGTCGGCAGCACCGACAACAACTGGCGTACGGTCAACAATGCTTTCCCAGCTTTCACCAAATTCATGGCGAGCAGTGTCATAATAATCGAAGGCCTCCTTATCGGGGGACTCCTTCATCGGCAAAAGAAACTCCCAATAGTACTGCTGGGCCAACCTATAGCAGTATTCTTGGTTCTGCGGATTGACCAATAGGCGGCGGTACCACTCGAAAATGGTGTTCCATTTGCTGGTGTCGCGCGTAGTCTCAAGTATCGGAGAACCATAGACGGGCTGTAGGCTGTCGGGGAGAGTGAACCGGATAGTGAGTGTGACCCTGCTCCGCACAGGTCTTCCTGTCCGCACATATCTGCCTATGTCCATAGCGGGTTGCCAGCGCGGCATGAGAGAAAAGAGACGTTTAGCTTCGGCACAAAAGCCAAACTTGTCCTTACTGTCCTTACAGCCTTCAATGAGAAACAGGCTGCCGTCGCGCTCCACAATAAACTCCAGTGTTCCCTTACCCTCCTCAAGGGCTTCAAGGGCTTGAATGGGGTAACGCAGGTTTTCGGCAAGGAAAGCATTGTATGCCGAGTCACCACCGGGAAACTCTGCAGGGGTGATGCCGGCCTCCCCTGAATCATATATTTTATTGTCTATAGAGGATGTGTCGGCCAGAAAGACAAGATAGTTGACCAATGTGCCGAGAGGCTTCCCGTAGCATTCGTCATAGACGGCGTTGTAGGTCTTGTCATGGCTGTACTCAATCACATAAGGCACTTTATAGCCACCCCAGCAAGTGGTGTGGGGATGGTGTGGCAGGTCAACTTCGGCAAGGAGCCTGTTCAGAGAATCTATCTGCTTTGCAGTAATATACCTCTCCTCTGATTCCATCATTCCCTCAGTCCACAGGTTGCCCTTGTAGTGTTCCTCGGTGGCATCATAAATCCCCGTGTCACTTAACTCCATATAGGTGGAATACTCCACATAGCCGCAGATGGCATTGCCCTGCCTAAAGCTGAGTTGGCCATAGTCGTCAAAAATAACCACTTCGATAAACATGGGATGGGAATACTTAGGCAACATGGAGACACGAACCAAGGTGAGGGCTTCCTCACGCGAGGTGTCCTTCCATGGCACGAGTCCCGCCAACCGCATATAAAAAGCCACTTCACCCGCCTTGACAGCAATGCGGATGCTGTCCCACTGTGTTTTGGCGTTAGGCGGCACAAAGTGGTGTTCGGGGAAAAAGTCCGTAGCCACCCACCTCTCGCGGTGCTGCTGCGCCAGCACAGCAGTGAAACTAAAGAATGTCAAAACTAAAAGGACTCCTATGCGTTTCATACTATTCGATTTCAAGGAGCAGCCCTTTCAGGTATTCCCCTTCGGGATGATAGATACTAACAGGGTGATCCATCGCATGAGGCAGCTGGCGCACTATGCGCACCTGCTTGTGGGCATTGGCAGCAGCGGTAAAACAGACAGTCTTAAATTCGTCGTTGCTCACCGCCTGACTGCAACTGAAGGTCAGCAACAGTCCACCGGGGC
>CAMYZD010000117.1 GCA_947303735.1 uncultured Bacteroidales bacterium
ACCCTCCGTCGAGGCATCTTCGGCATGTATCACACGAAGGGAATTGAGAATTGAGAATTGAGAATTGAGAATTGGCTGCCGCTTTCATTTGTCTAATCACTATTCACTAATCACTAATCACCAATCACTATTCACTAATCACTAAATCTAAGCATCTCGGCCAAGAGTATGGCGCACGCCACCGAGGCGTTGAGCGACTCGGCGGTGCCGCCACGGTTGGGGATGGCCATGGGGTGGGTGACGCGCTGCCGCACTTCGGGAGTGATGCCGTGCGCCTCGTTGCCGATCACCAGCACGGCCCCCTCGTCAGGCAGCCGCATGGGGGTTCCGCCCGACCAGATATCTTCGCCGTCGAGCAACGCGCCATACACCCGTCTGTTGCAACCGCTCAGATAATCGGGCAAATCGGTGTATGTGACGTGGGTGCGCAGCAGGCTTCCCATGGTGGCCTGCACTACTTTGGGGTTGAAACACGACACAGTGCCTTCCGAGCAGACGATATGCCGCACCCCGAACCAATCGGCCGTGCGGATGATGGTGCCCAAATTGCCGGGGTCTTGCAGGTGGTCGAGAGCCAGCACCAACTTGTCCTCAACGTGGGGCATCAGTGCAATGGGGCGTGGCAACAGCATCCACACCTCGTTGGGGGTGCGCAGGCCGCTTAGTCTGTTGAGCGCAGTGCTGTCAACCTCAATTACTTCCACATCTGAGGGTAAGTTGGGGTGCAGCGAGAGCCACCAATTTGTCGCACAAATCACCCTAATGGGGCATTTTGCGGCCAGCACTTCGTCGCATTGCTTCACCCCTTCTACAACAAATACAGCCTGCTCGTCGCACACCTTTTGTTGCTTATATACAGCCAGTTCCTTCAATTTTGCTTTTGATATCATGTGGCAAAGATACAATTTTTTTTGAAATTATTTTTGCTATGTCGAAAAAAATGAGTAATTTTGCAGCCGATTTTCCAATCAGAACGGTGGGCGTAGTTCAGCTGGTTAGAGCGCCAGATTGTGGATCTGGAGGTCGTGGGTTCGAGCCCCACCTCCCACCCAGGAAAAAAGACAGGACGTAGAGCCTGTCTTTTTTATTCTACCCTTTCAACTCCCCCCCAAAAAAAACCAACTCCATGCGCTCATGCATTCCGCCCATGCCCCTGGGACAGTGGTCGGAAACCTCATGGACATCATCGCCAACTACGACAGGCTCATAGAGAGCTATCACGACGAGGTTGTCCGTCTGGCCAAGGAGGACGAGGCTTTCTACGCAAGGGTGGAGATGGTGTGTACAATCAAGGGTGTCAGGGAAATCACCGTACTGACTGTACTCTGTGAAACAGACGGGTTCCAGCTCTGCCAATCCGCAAGACAGGCTGTCAGCTATGCAGGGCTTGATGTTTCCGAGTACCAGTCGGGGACAATCCTCAAGGACAAGAGAATCTCCAAGAAAGGGAATGCGAGAATCCGTCATGCTCTCTATCTGCCCGCCATGGTGGCTGGGACGACCGGCGGCCCTGTGTCCCTGATGAATCTCTACAAGAGGGTCAAACAGAAACATCCGACTGCGAAAAAGGTGGCAATCGTCGCAGTGGAACGCAAACTGCTCATGCTCATCTATACTCTTTGGAAAAAACAAGAGCCTTTCGACCCTGAAAAAGATGGGAAACCACCCATACACAACGCTTATAGAAGTACGCAAGCTGTTGGTAGTCAGAATCAATAAGGCTCTATTCCTTGCAAATGACTTTGCAAAGATAGCAAAATTATTGAAATCCGACTGTATTGAGACTATTTTTACCATGATTTATAACAATAGTCATGGATATAACATCTTGTTTCTAAATGTAATGAAAAATAATTTAAAAAAAATTTGGTGGTTTATATAGTATCTTCGAGGCTGCTAAAAAATCAGTCTTTTATCAAACTAGAGCCGGGGCAATTAATAGAAGTCTCCTTGAATGTGTGAATGCGTTAATGTGTTAGTCCTAGGTGCTTTTTAAATTGAAAATTGAAAAGTGAAAATTGAAAGTTGGCTGTCGCTTTCATTTGTCTAATCACTAATCACCAATCACTAATCACGAATTAACGAATTCATTATGTGTTAGTCCTAGGTGCTTTTTAAATTGAAAAGTGAAAATTGAAAGAACATACCCCGCCACTACGTGGCACCCCTCTAAGAACATACCCCGGCCTTACGGCCACCCCTCTCAAGAGGGGACGGGGATGGCTGCCGCTTTTATTTGTCTAATCACTATTCACTAATCACTATTCACTAATCACTAATCACTTAATTCCGTATCACTGGTCACTAAAAAACGATTGAGGTAAGAACTATGAACTAAGAAGAGGCACTCCCTAAATGGGGTGCCTCTCCATAATTAACTAAAATGAGAATGACTGGTCAGTTGCTGAAGACGGTACGGTAGCGCATGTCGCCAGTGATGGTAGCGGTGACGGGAATGCCGAGTATTGTGGTGGAGGCAGTGCCTTCGGCCACGCTAGTCCATTCCATCTTGCCGTCGACAGGGGGCAGGATGACGGGGTGCGTCATGCTGACGCTGACGGAGAATTTGACGGGGAAGTTGTTGTAGGTGGTGTCGATGTTGAGGGCGATGGTGTCGTTCTGCAGGTGCAGGCCGGCGGTGTCGACTACACCGCGAAGATACAGGCCGTCGTTGCTGGTCATGATGATACCGTGTTCGACCTGGGGGTCGGTTTTGATGGTGACGGTCTCAACATCGAGGTCGCGGTCGAGGGGGAAGGTGAACATGTTCATGGCGGTGATGGTGAGGTCGGTGTGGCGGGTCATCAGGTATTTGCCCAGATAGGGGGTAATGTCGATGACGGGTTCGTCGGGGGTGTTGTTACCGTTGCCAGAGGGGTCGTTGGGATCCTTCTCACAGCCGCACATCACAAGGGCTGCAAGGGCGATAAAGGTGAAAATGATCTTTTTCATAGGTCGTTATTTTTTGAGTTACTTGTTTGTCTTTTGATGAATTCACAACGAGTTATTCATAACATTTTTTGGATAACGTCGGTTGTGTGGAAAAAATTGTGTACTTTTGCAACGTTTTTAAGAATATTAACAATGGAGCATCTGGAATATCAAGAGGGGAGAACCGAGTTGGAGACCCTTGGAGAATTTGCTTTGATAGAGCGCCTGACCGATGGGTTTGGGAGCGTGAATAAGAGTACTATAAAAGGTGTGGGAGACGATTGTGCGGTGTTGGGCACAGGCAAGAAGAAAACAGTGGTGACGACCGATATGATGGTTGAGGGCATCGATTTCGATATGAGCTATACCCCTCTTCGTCATCTGGGCTATAAGGCTGTGGCCATCAGCCTGAGTAATGTGTGTGCCATGAATGCCACCCCTCGCCAAGTGTTGGTGAGCGTGGCGGTGAGCAACCGCTTCTCGGTGGAGGCGTTGGAAGAGCTGTATGCCGGCATACGCCTTTGCTGCGACCGATATGATGTGGATCTTGTCGGGGGCGACACCTCGTCAAGCCGTGTGGGTATGGTGCTCACGGTCACAGGTATCGGCGAGGTGGATGGCGACCGCATCACCTACCGCAGTGGCGCCAAGATGCACGACCTTATCTGCGTGAGTGGCGACTTGGGCAGTGCCTATAGCGGCCTGCTGGTGCTGGAGAGGGAGAAGGTGACCTTCCAGGCCAATCCCAACTTCCAGCCCGATTTGGACAGCTACGACTATGTGCTGGAGCGTTATCTCAAACCCGAGCCCCGCACCGATATCGTGAAGTGGCTGGCCGAGAAGGAGGTGGTTCCGACCTCGATGATTGATGTGAGCGACGGGCTGGCAAGCGAGCTGCTGCATATCTGTAAGCAGAGCAAGTGCGGATGCGAGGTGTATGAGGAACGGCTGCCCATTGATTATCAGACCACCCGTGTCTGCTCAGAGATGAGCCAGAATATGCTGCCTGTCAGCAATGCCTTGAATGGGGGCGAGGACTATGAGTTGCTCTTCACCATCGCTCAGAAGGATTATGAGAAGATAAAGGATAGCAAGGAGGTGCACATCATAGGCCACATCACTGAGGAAGGCTCGCCAGCTGTGATGGTGACTCCCCAGAACAGCACCATCCAGTTGCGTGCCCAGGGATGGAAGTAAATATGTAGTGTATCAAGATTAGTTCTATTATAGGATGATTCATTTGTCTCCCGACTTACCTAAATATCAAGCGTGGCGTAGGCGCATGGTGGAGCAGCTGCGCGAACGCGGCATTCGCGACGAGGCGGTGCTGAAAGCTATGGGTAAACTGCCTCGCAATTGGTTCTGTAGCGACACCTTGCTCGACAGTTTTCTATACGATATCGACATGGCGATAGCTATTGATTGTGAGCAGACTATCTCCAAGCCTTACACGGTGGCATGGCAGAGCCAACTGCTATCGCTCAGCCCGATGATGTCGGTGTTGGAAGTAGGTACGGGCAGTGGCTACCAGACGGCCATCCTGTGTGAGATGGGCGGCAGGGTATACACTGTGGAGCGTCAGCACGCCCTCTTTCGCAAGACCAAAGAGTTGCTGGCAAGCCTCAATTATCATGCTAAGTGTTTTTTGGGCGATAGTTTCAACGGTGTGCCCGAGATGGCGGACTTTACTTACGACCGCATCCTCGTTACGTGTGGGGCCCCAGAGATTCCCTCCGGCTTGATGCAGGTGCTCAAGATAGGCGGCATTATGGTCATACCTGTGGGGTTGGAGGAACAGAGGATGCTGCGTATATACAAGGAGGGTGAGAAAGTAAGCCAGTGGCGTGTGGAAGACCATGGCGACGCCAAATTCGTGCCTATGTTGCAAGGAAAAAACTTTTAGGGGTCTTGTATTAATCGCCCCTATTTTCCACAATCACTCTTGCCGAGCCGTTGACCAAATATTTGCGTTGGTCGTCCAGCCCGAGGCACACCCATCGTGTGCGGCGTTTCTCAAGGCTGCGAAAGGGCTTCTGAGGCTTGGCGGCTATGCGGAAGGCGGTGCCTAGGGGCAGTTGGTCGAGCGTCAGTTCGGTTGAGGGGTCGTAGTCGGCATCGTAGTGATGCAGCTGGGCATCGATCTGCTTTTCGATAGTGCGGCTGAGGGGGATGCGAGAGGTGTATTGGGCTATCAGTGAGGCAATGTCGTTGGGGAAATAACCTAGATATTGGCGTAGCAGCATGCGGTATTCTTCCTGCCATTCATGCCCGTGGGGCTGTACTTCGTTGCCATGGCGCTGATGGGTGTTGAGGTGGGCCATTTCGTGCAGCAGCACCATAAGAAATTGGTAGCGGTTCATGTCGCCATTAACACTTATCTCTTGGTAGTTGTGACCTCTTTGGGGCCAGCGGTAGTCGCCTAGTTTTGAAGACCGCTTGCGTGTGATGTGTAGGTGTACGCTAAAGCGGTTCAGATAGTCGTAGATGGAGTCGACTACTTCAATGGGTAAATACTTGGCTAAAATGGATTTGTATTCCTCAGGCGACATAGAGGGTGGCAGATGGCTGGCTATAGTGTTCGGCAAATGTGGGACAGTCGCAGTGGCGGCGTTTGCGATGCTTGGGCATGTGTACGCCTTTGCTGCTGCATCCCGCCGCAAAGGCAAGCAGCAGGATGGCGAGCAGGGTGAGGGATAGGTTGCGTCGTGTGTATTTCATTGCCGATAATAACGGCGATGAAGGTTTTTTATTGTGCGGACCTAGAATGCCCAGCCCATTTTGATGCCGAGGG
>CAMYZD010000118.1 GCA_947303735.1 uncultured Bacteroidales bacterium
CTAGGCCGAAAAGGCCGATAAGGGCATTGTCGAAATGAACGCTGAGCCAGAGGAAAGGCAGGTTGGCAGAGAAGGAGCTGACCAGCTCCTTGGGCATGGTGTAGAGGGGGAAGTTCTTGTAAGTTGAGAATTGAGAATTGAGAATTGAGAATTGGCTGCCGCCTTTTAATTGAGAATTGAGAATTGAGAATTGAGAATTGGCTACCGCACCCGTCCCCTCTTTAGAGGGGTGGTCGAAGACCGGGGTATGTTTGATTTTCAATTTTAACTTTTCAATTTTCAAGCGGTAGTAGATGTTACCGGCCACTTTGCCGAGGATGGTGCCGAGGGGCAGGCCGAGGGTGTGGAAGAGTTGCATCGCGCTGTTGAGCAGGCCGAAGAGTATCTTGAGCAGCGTGCCGCCAAGCGAGGTGACCACTTCGGAGGTGGCTATCTGGCGGTAGTGTTTGTAGCGGTTGAAGAGGAAGGTGTAGACGCGTGTGGTGCCACAGAAGAAGACCATCGGCGGGATGAGCAGATAGAGCTGGGGTGGGAGGGAGGAGGGAGTGACGTGGAAGAGGGCAAGCAGCAGAGCGATGAGGAGTAGTAGGGAGGAGAACAGAGCATTGAGGCGCAAGGTGAGACGGGTGAGGGCGGCGGCTTGGTCGTCGCTGTCGGCAATGACGATGGCGAGTTCGTACTTGCAGGTGGAGAGGATGATGAGCACCTCGATATAGCTGTAGAAGATGTTGTAGAGTCCGAAGTCGTCAGGGGTGAAAAGCCTTCCCAACACAAGGTATGCCAAGAATGCAATGCCTTGGGCAATAAGGCTGCCGGAGAGCAGGGTGCCAGAGTCGCGAAGGAAACGGTTCATGGTATAAAGAGTTTACGCAGTGCCCATTCTGCTGCAAGGATCAGCACGATGAGGATGAAGATGAGGGGCAGGTTGAGGAATTCGGTGTAGCGGGTGTGGCTGTAGACAGTAGTCTTTAAGTCGTCGCGGGAGGCTAGCAACTGTGGTAATTGGTCGAGTTGGTCTGGGTAGAGCATTTGGGCGCCAGTAGTCTGAGCAAGGGTGTTGAGCAAGGCGTGATTGGCGACATGGTTGGATTGTTCAAGGTTGATATCCTCGACGATAAAATAGCCCGTAGTAGTGTATTTTTTGCCAGCAAGAGTGGTGTTGGCGGAATAAGAATAGCGTCCTGGGGGTAGTTGGGCGAGGGGTAGAGTGTAGCCTGCTGCCGAGCGGTTGAAGAGGTATCGCTGTGGAGCGGGCAGGGTGTCGGAGCGTAGTTCGAGGTCCACATCGGGGGTGTTGACTGGCTCGAAGTTATCATCGTATAGCTGGGCTTCGATCAGGATATTTTCACCTGTCCGGTAGATGTGGCGAGTGGTGACGTGGAGGTGATCCTTATTGGTCTGTAGAGAGGTATAGACAATTGTTTTGTCGATGAGTTGGTCAAAGTCGGAATGGCTACCTGTCAGTAGATAGTCGTGCAGCCGCCAGCGCCAGAGTCCTTCGCCCACGATGAAGCCACGGCGGATGCCATCCTGCTGGCAAAATGCCACTAGAGGCCGGTCGCTGGCCAGAGTGCCTATCTTGGCAAAGAAAAGCGTTTGTAGGTTGCCCCCAGGGCGGTAGGTGCCGAAGGGGGAGGTGAGTGGGGGCATCTGCTCAAGGCGATGGGCGGTCTCGTCATCGAAATGGAAGAGGGCAAAAGAACTATTGAGTGAGGCGGTTACCTCGTCGCTCTTACGCACACGGGTTACTATCTCCAGGCCACTATGAAGGGCGTTGAAACGGTTTAGGTCGGTCTGGGTGCCCACGATGAAGAGCGTAGGCACTTGTTGTATCAGTTCTGAGGGAATCTGGATTCGGCTGTTGGGCAGGTTGTGAAGTATCAATAGGGAGTATTCCTTTAGTTGACGACTGTTCAGGTTCGAGGCTTCCAGTATCTCCATCTGATAGTTGGGATTCTTTTCTACCACTTGCTTTAAAGCCGCAATGTCGGGGTGGGGAGCAGATGCCACAAGGGCTATCTTTTGGTGACCGTCGATGACTTCGATGGCAATGGTGCGTGAGGTAGTTGTGGTGCCAGATAGGGTAATGGTGTAGCTCTGTAGTCCAGCGTGGTCGGCATCGAGGGTGATGGTCTGTGTGGTACTAAATGTGTTGTCGGAGTAGGTTATCTCTTGCGAGTAGAGTCGCTTGCCCCCTTGTGCGACAGAGAGTGTGCCACGCTGCCCCTTCAACCGGTGGGCTTGGATAGTCACTTCGAGAGGGAACTTGTTGCCGAGGTAGGCGACATGGTTATATCGCAGGTGAGTGATGTTGGCATCGGGGTAGTGGGTGGTGTCGCCCAAGGCAACGGTATAGACAGGTACTGCCAATGAGGAGGCGGCAATAGTGGGGTCGGCACCTTGGTTGTATATACCGTCGGACGAGAGTACAACGGCCCCGAGGTTGCGTCCCGCGTAGCGATTGCCAATCTCTTGGAGGGCGGTAGCAATGTCGGTGGTCTTACCTCCAAAGCTGTCGGTCACCACCTCGTAGGTTGTGCCGAGCGAGGGCATTTGCCAGTTATTCAAGTCCTGTGTCGACTCGCTCACGTCCTTTGCCACCACGATTAGTGGCTTTTCCTGCTGGTTCACACGCTGCTTCACCATGGGGGCCAAAAGCAGCAGCCCTATGCCACTCACTGTCAGAAAGCGGAGGCCAGCCATTGCCAGCCTGATACCTCGTGGGAGTTGAGGAATG
This sequence comes from uncultured Bacteroidales bacterium, assembly GCA_947303735.1. Taxonomy (GTDB): domain Bacteria; phylum Bacteroidota; class Bacteroidia; order Bacteroidales; family P3; genus Colimorpha. The sequence continues at coordinate 2,738 of CAMYZD010000118.1, forward strand.
CGTTTCCAATATAGGGCAAGGCTGTAAGCTGCCCCTGCAAGCAGGCACAGCACAACAAAATACCATGGATAGTCAAGTAGTAGCTGCATCTTTTCTGAAGTAAGAATTAAGAACTAAGTATGTTTCTGTGCCTCATTAACAATTTACTATTCAGTATTCACAATTCACTATCTTATTGAATTTGCAAAAATACAAAAAATATTTGTATCTTTGCATTTTCAAATCAGTAAACCCACTCTTCGATATGAGAAAAATTGTATGCATTCTGTTGACCGGATGGCTGCTATGCGCCACTTCTTGTGTGAACAAAGACAACAACACTCCTATGAACAACATCGACGAAACCATGGTCCAGTCTACCATCGCCGCTCTGCATGAAAAGTATGGCGACAATTCCTTAGCACGCTTCCAACGTTCTGTGCCGCAAGTCGCTTCCCTTTGGACTAGCAACGACGGCACTCCCGAGGACTTCCAAGCTTTCTGTCTAGAGCATTTCGTTGACGATTCTGCAGCACTCGCCAACATGGCGCATCAGTTGCAGGCAAACTTGGAAAGCCTTTGGGGCTGTTTCAACAAAATCAGCGTCGACCTCAAGCTGCCCTTACATGTCGTTGGTCCCGAACCAACCTCCCTCGACGAGCTTTTTGGAGGCTACGACCCTTCGGCTCATTTCGACGACGATATGTTCCAACAAAAGATTGCCTTTATCGTGGTGCTCAACTTCCCCTTCTACACCCTCGACGAGAAGAACGAGCTGGGCAAGACTTGGAGCCGCCAGCAGTGGGCTTACGCCCGCTTGGGCGACCTCTTCACCTCGCGTGTCCCTGCCGAGTGCAACCAGCAGCTTGCCAACCAGCTCGCCGCAGCCGACAACTATATCTCGAACTACAACATCATGATGGGCCATCTGCGCGACGACAATGGCAACGCCCTCTTCCCCGACATGGCTCTCATCACCCATTGGGGTCTGCGCGACGAGCTGAAGACCCACTACAACGAGGGCGACAGCGGCTTGGCGAAGCAGCGCATGATTTATCAGGTGATGCGCCGCATCATCGACCAAAGCATCCCCCAATGTGTCATCAACAACGACCAATATGAGTGGTACCCCTACGCCAACAAGGTGATGCAGCAGGGCAAGGAGGTCAAGTTTGAGTCCGAACCCGACACCCGCTACCAATACTTCCTCGACAACTTCCACGCCATGCAGCAGGTCGACCGCTACAACCCCATGTACCCCACCGCCATCCAGCGTGCCTTCAATGCCGACATGGAGGTGAGCTATGACGAGATTGAGCAGCTCTTCACCACCTTCTGCAGCTCGCCTGTAGTGGCGCAGGTGGCTAAGCTTATCGAGAGCCGTCTGGGACGTAAGCTGGAGCCTTTCGACATCTGGTACGACGGCTTCAAGAGCCGCAGCACCATCAACGAGGACGAACTCACAGCGAAGACACAGCGTCTCTACCCCAACCGCGAGGCGTTTGCCACCCAAGGCATGCCCTCTATACTGCGTCAGCTAGGCTTCAGCAAGGAGAAGACAGATTTCATCTGCTCGCACGTCACCGTCGACCCCTCGCGCGGCGCCGGCCACGCCTGGGAGAGCAATATGCGCAGCGACAATGCCCGCCTCCGCACCCGCATCGGTGAGAACGGCATGGACTACAAGGGCTACAATATCGCCGTGCATGAATTCGGCCACAACGTCGAGCAGACCATAACGCTTCACGATGTGGACAACTATATCATGAAGGGTGTTCCCAACACCGCCTTCACCGAAGCACTCGCCTTTGTCTTTCAAACCCGCGACCTGCAGCTGCTCGGCTACAAGGACAGCAACCCCGACAAGGAGGCGATGGAGACCCTCGACATCTTCTGGGGTTGCTACGAGATTATGGGTGTGGCTTTGGTCGACATGTATTCTTGGCACTGGCTCTATGAGCATCCCGATGCCACTGTGAAGGAACTCAAAGCACAGGTCATCGCCATCGCCCAAGAGGTGTGGAACAAATATTACGCCCCGCTCCTTGGCGAACAAGATTCGCCCATCCTTGCCATCTACAGCCACATGATCGATTCGCCCCTCTACCTCCCCAACTACCCCTACGGTCATATCATCCAGTTCCAACTTGAGCAGCAACTCAAAGGCAAGGTCGTCGCCGACGAGATTCAGCGTATCTACCCCGTAGGCCGCCTCACCCCCCAGAACTGGATGCGCCACGCCGTCGGCAGCGAGGTCTCTACCCAACCCCTGTTAGAGGCCGCCGCCGAAGCGTTAAAGGAGTTGAAATAGACTATAAAAGAAGTAAAAGTGGAAGTTAAAAAGGAAGTAAAAATGGAAGTTAAAGGGGACAATAGATATAGTCGCAGTTTTAAAGACTTGGATTGCTGGAAGAAAACACATGAGTTTGTGAAGGCAGTTTATCAGGTGACGAAGTTGTTTCCCGAAGAAGAACGTTATGGTCTTACATCGCAGTTCCGTCGTGCAGCAGTGTCAATAGCTGCCAATATATGTGAGGGTTACCGTAAGATTAGTCGTGCAGACAAGTTGCGTTTTATGAATATCGCACAAGGGTCGCTCGAAGAATGTCGCTATTACATTATCCTTGCATATGATATTGAATATATTGATCAAAAGATTTATGACCACCTAGAATTCCTTATTAACGGTGCTAGTTGGAAACTCAATGGCTATGCTGAGTCTATTAGTCTTAACAAAGGAATAATAGATGAATAAACTATTGTCCATTTTAACTTCCCATTTCACTTCCTTAAATAAGGAATAACTATAGATGAAATAAACAATTGTCCTATTTAACTCCCATTTTAACTTCCCATTTAACTTCCTTCTTTAACTCCGAAATTTAAAAAAAATAATATTTAGAATACCATGAAAAAACTCTTTTCCCTTTTCGCACTTTTAGCCCTCTTGCTGCCTATGGCA
>CAMYZD010000119.1 GCA_947303735.1 uncultured Bacteroidales bacterium
TGCGGTCAATCCACGGCTCGTTGCAGATGCTCCACGACTCCACCACGCCCCACTGTGCGTAGATGCCCCAATGCATCATAAAGCCGAATTTCAAGTCCTGCCACTGGTCGATGCGGTTGAGTATTACAGGGTCAGTCTCAGGCTCTTTATCCGACTGGGCGAACACCGTCCCACCCGTCAGCACCGCCGATAAAAGCAACAATGTAAACAATCTCTTCATGGTACTATTTTTTTGCAAAGATACGACTTTTTTTTATAATGATGGATTCTATTTTGCTGTCGTCTAATGGCAGACACGAAGAGGCTCCTACCAATATGGCAAGAAGCCTCTTCATATCACAAGCTGCGGAGGCAGTCCGCAACGATAATTAATAAGCTGACATTCTATTACAACGAATGCACGAAGCAGTTGCGGCTGAAGTAATAAACCGTATTGGCCCCAGGCCACGTATTTGCAGGCCATGAAATACTTGTGCCGTTTGCGAAGTAGGTGGCATTGCTGTTCTGGTCGACTATCCAACCACTGCCATCTGCTTTACAAAAGCCTTGCTGATGTTGACTCGGGAAGGCTATCTCTGGCATATTGCTTGGATACACTATCTCAATGTCGCCATTGGGGTATAGATGTACCTGCCATTTATATAGTTGGTTCCGACCAGTAAGACTATAACTTCCAAGGCAAAACTCAACGACCAGCAGGCTGTTATTGTGTGCATCAACAGTGTTTTCGGCATAAACATAATGGCGGTCTACTAAATAATACCCATCTGCGCCAAGGAAGTTTATCTTTGGGCTATTATAAGTTGCAGAAGTGCTACTAAAAGGGTGATTGAAGTAAGTAGTCCCCGTGACTGTAGAACCCAGCTTCAGGTTGCCATCCGTGTTGACAGAGAAATGAGAATACTCATTTCCTCCGAACGGGAAAGAGAAACCTATGCTCTGCAAAGAAGAAACAAGGGCATCAAAACCGCTGCCCGAAAGCTCGTCTCTCAGTAAGTCGGTAGTGGATGAAAGGTTAATCCATCGCCTGAGGTCCTGACTATAGTAGTAGGGGGAGAACTCAAGGTCGTTCTCGTCCAGTGTCACGAGTGTGTACTGACTGCGGGAAACGTTAATCTGCGAAGTGTTCTTCACTTTCTTGATGCAGAACAAGCCGTCGTCGGTGGTCAGTATGATGCTCCTGACCGAATCAAACGTGGCAGGCAGGGTGATGTAGAAATCGGCACCCTCACTGATGTCCTGTGCCGTGGTGCAGTTCAGAGTCACGCTGTTGGAGCCACCCGACACGTATGTCAGCACCGGCGCACCGCTGTTGTAGCTGACGCTGAAAGTGCCGTTCACCTCCGAGTTGGCGACAACCTCAATGCTGCTGATGCTGGTGTTCGCCATGGTCAGGTGAAGTTTCAGCACACCACAGAGGTTCTTGAAGGCAAGTTCGCTGTTGCTGCTCTCGGCATACATGGGGAACTCGTTGATAGAGCCCTCTACGTAGGTCTGCGTGGCAGGCAGGGTGATGTTCACGCCGTCGGTGGTCAGCGTGGAGGGATAGTAGGCACGGAAGGGCGCGTCGCCCGTCTCGCCGCTCACGTTGTCGAAAATGGCGGTGGTGGCAGGGGTCTGCGGCGTGGCGGCGTAGATGCCGTTGCCCGCGGTGCCGTAGACTGCAATCTGGTCGCCCACAACCCAGTTGAGGGCGGTGCCGTCGAGGGCGGTCTTGCCGTGCTGGATGGTACAGCCCTCCATCGTGGCACGGAACTGGGTGCTGTTGCCCAAGGTCTCCTCCTTCTTGCAGGAAGTGAGGCTTACTAGTCCGACTAGAAATACTAGGGACACTAAAGAAACTAAGTTTTTCTTCATTTTCTCCTCCTTTCTTTAATTAATCGAAATCGCTGCCGCCGTAGCTGTTGCCGCTTCCGGTCAGCCCTTCGGTGGTGCCAGAGGTCCCTTGCGGTTGTGGCTCCAGCTCGCCGCTTCCTGCGAAGCCCTTCTCGACGCGGGCCACAATCAATTCTACCATAGGAGCGTCGTACTCCTGTTTCGTTTTTTTAATCATGTGTTTGTACTTTTATATTGTTAATAAATAAGGTGTTCCTTGCATTGTCTTATCCATCCCTCAGACCTAAGGCAGGACATTAATTCCTATTGGAGACTACACTAATTATACCGTCCGCACTTACTTCCACCTTTATCGTGTCGGGATTAGCCTGCAAACCGGCAAGATACTCTGCAGCATTAGCCCGGTTCACAGCAATGGATGGTGAGGCTGTGTAGGACCCATGCTCCGTACTACAGGTCACCTTCGTATATTGGTCATAATAACCAAATGCTTCGGACAGGGCTAGCCCTGCAGGGACATATTTCACAACATACGAATGGCTGACCTGCGAAACATTGGTATACACAAAATCTTTCGTATACACATAATAGTAACATGAATCCTGCACAGTGTCTGATACCCCATTGTGGTTTACGACAATCCTGCTGGAAACATGCACATGTGTGTCCTTTACAAAATCCTGCCGGGCAGGTTTGAAGGTCTGCTCCACCCCATTCTCAACGATACTGACTTCCAGCTCGGCAATCTGGAGCAGATCCCCCGATACATTCAATTCATACTTTACTGTCGCACTTACACGTTCGTCGTTGCAACACCCTGCATATAAAAGTGCTGCTACAGTTATCACGATTGTCAGATAGGCGTAATGTCTCATTCCTTGTCTATTCCACTGTTTTTCTGTCCCAGTGAGTTCCCGGCAAGGACAACATACAAATAAAAAAAGCATAGAACCCAGTTGTCTTTAGTCCTACACTTATTAGGCATCGCCAAACGCCTTCCCGAAGTAAAACTAATTGTAAACCTTATCCTATGCCCCCTATATGCCGTAACTGTATAAACAGATATACATAAAGGCACGCAAAAGGCATCAGTATAGCAGTCCTTCGGTTAAAATTTGGCGAACTTTAATAAGTGGACCAATACAAATGCTTTTTATCGCATTTCGGCAATTCTCGCGCCGAATTCAAATTGCAAAAGTACAACTTTTTTTTCAATACTGATACCTTTCAGGATAAGATTTTTCTCAACGGATTGTACACCAGCCAATAAAAAAAACTTTTTACCTCGAATCGGTCATTCGGGTTCTTGGCAGATTAGTATTTGTTCCGTGCAGATTGGTCTCATTGCAAACAAAGACGGTGCAATGGAAAAAAAGTCGTATCTTTGCATTTCCAATATTAATCCATATTAAAGCAACAACTATGCGCAAAACATTATCAATCATTATTCTGGCCGTGATAGCCACCACCGTCTCGGCACAGAGCAAATGGAGCTACCGCCTCGGTTTTGGCGGAGAAATAAAGTCGGGCAACGTCAACACCACCATTTTTAACAACAATGGCGGCATCGAACGCAACGACAGCACCCTCGCCTTCGACGCCAACTACGCCATCGTCTACGGCATGAAGGACAAGGTGGTGTTCGACAAGAGCCTCACCGCCAACATGAAGTTCGACCTCTGGCAGTACGACCGCTGGTCGCCCTTTGTGTCGCTGACCTACTACAACAACAAGTTCAAAGGCTACGAATACAAACTCAGCTTCCTCGCCGGTGTCAAATACCGCCTCTTCTGGAACGAGAAGTGCGACTACTCCCTCAGCGCGGCATACGTCTACGACTACGTATACTACTTCAAATACAACGCCGACGGCCTCATTCCCGAGTCTGAACGCCTCAAACCCCAGGTCAACCGTTTCTCGCTACGTTTCAAGGCTCGGCAAAGCATCACCGACTATGTCACCATCAAGCACATCACCTTCTACCAGCCCTCCATCACCGACTTCGCAGGCGACTACATCGTCAGCAGCATCACCAGCCTCAGCACCAAGCTGACCACCCACATGTCGCTCGACCTCAACTTCAACTACGAATACCACAGCCTAGTGCCCAAAGGTGTGCAGAAGCAGGACATCATCACCTCCGCCACCCTCAGCCTCAAATTCTGACCTTGCGTGCGGCATCTCATCCCCTCTTGAGAGGGGTGCCACGCCAGTGGCGGGGTATGTCAAACATAAAAAAAACGCTGCAAAAAAATAAAAAAAATCTTGCCATATCAGAAAAAGTTCGTATCTTTGCAACCTCAAAACAACACCAAAAACGGTGCTTTTTGAACTGATAATAGTAAGATAAACAAAATAATAACAATCGTTTAAGAGCCACTGCTTAAAACGGCAAAACACACAGAAAAAACATGAAAAAAGGAATTCATCCCGAGAACTATCGCCTCGTTGTGTTCAAAGACATGTCTAACGACAACATGATTCTCACCAAGAGCTGCGCCGCCACCAAGGAGACCGTCACCTACACCGACGGCAACGAATATCCCGTGGTCAAGTTGGAAATCTCCAACACCTCGCACCCCTTCTTCACCGGCAAGCTGAAACTGGTTGACACCGCCGGACGCGTCGATAAGTTCATGAGCAAGTACAAAAAGTACGCCAAGAAAGCAGAGTAAATCAGAAGTAATTTGTTTTAGGTTTTAGACTAAAAGCCCCTTGCATCTGCGAGGGGCTTTTAACTATTTAATTTCTTGCCGAGAAGCCATCAAACTGAAGAGGACCTGAAACAATCGGCCTTGTGAGGTTTCAATTCTCAATTCTCAATAATATTCAACTTCCCCTCACCCTATCAAAAAGCGTCCTACACGGGTCTTCAGCAACAGCCATGTGCCTGCCACACTCAGCAGCATAGTGACTAGCAGCACTATCCAAGGGAGCAGCCATACACCTGCCGCAGTGGTGCAGCACCATTGAGGGAAGCCCGAATAGAAATAAATAGGTTGCATAAAAAACATGTGCAGCACATACACCCCGTAGCACAGCCGCGAACACTCCCTCAGTAATGGCCCCGGCTGTGCATCTGCAGCACGATGGCGAAGCAGCCAGCGTTTCACTGATACATACAGAGCCAGTATGCCACACGTGGTATGCGCCAATGTCATGAGGTGCAACATAAAATGAGAGCAACCCTGTAACCAACGAGGACACTTGAACGGGCAACCGGGCATATACAGATGCGTGGCCTGAAGGTGTAAAAGCAGAAATAAAAAGTACGCAAACCACAATCCAGCTACTATCCACCCGCCGCGTGCCCCACCGACATCCTTCCGCAACGTCCTCAGCCAATAACCCAGATAGAAATAGAACAGAAAATAGGGTGCACGCGACAGCCCCATCTTCAACCCTGTCACCCGAAAAAGCGACACCCCTGCCAGCAATACCAGCAACACCCACCCCACAAGGCGATACCGCTTACAGTGCCTATCACCGAGCCACTGCAGCAGCCTGTCTATCATCCAACAAGCCAAAAAGCACCAAAACAGCATGGGCAGAAACCATAGATGCCCTATGCCGTTGGCCACTCGCCAGAAAGCCACCGTCCAATTGAACCGCGAAGGGCTATAGCGGTAAAGCAAGAAATAGACGCTACCGAAAACAAAACAGGGTATTATCAGCCGCTTGAACTTCTTCCAAACAAAGCCTATGAAGTCCTGTCTCCGTCCCAGCTCCACACACTGATAGCAAAACACATAGCCCCCCACAAAGGCAATCGTCT
>CAMYZD010000120.1 GCA_947303735.1 uncultured Bacteroidales bacterium
AGTTCGTCAATATCGAAGACACCATCAAGGGCTTCAACATGATTCTCAACGGCGATGTCGACTACCTGCCCGAACAGGCATTCCTGCTCGTGGGCACTATCGAGGAGGCCATCGAGAAGGGCGAAAAGATTCTTGCCGAGACTAAATAATAATGCGTGTATTCTGAACGCTTGAATGTGTAAGTGTTGAAAAGGTTCTATATGCTTAACGTGTACCTTCTAAACCTTTAAACTTAAAAAAGATGAAAGTAAAAATCACCAAACCCGACTCCACTCTGTTTGAAGGTGAGGCCAAGCTGCTGCAGCTGCCTGGCACGGGTGGTTTGTTTGAGATACTCCAGAACCACGCTCCTATTATTTCTTCTCTTTCAAAAGGCACGCTTCGCCTTGTTACCGACAGCGACGAAACCAAGACATTCGACATACGTGGCGGCGTTGTCAAAGGGCAGAAAAACGACATCTTGATTTTGGTACAATGAAGACCATACTGAGAAACACAATTCTTAACAATAAGGCCGTTGACATCACCATTGACAACGGCCTTATTACTAACGTAGAAGATGCTAAGGTGCATGCCTTGCCACCAGAGGAGGGAACTATCGACTGCTCTGGCCTTGCCGTATTTCCCGGCCTTTGTAACATGCACTCCCATGCACCCATGACTCTCTTCCGCGGACTCGGTGACGACCAGCCTCTCGACATCTGGCTCAACAAATACATCTGGCCAGCCGAACAAAAGCTCACCGACGAACTTGTCTACGAAGGGACCCTCAGAGCCTGCCAGGAGATGTTGGCTAGCGGCACCACCGGCTTCAACGACATGTACTTCCGCCTGCCCTCAATGGCACAGGCTGTGAAAGACAGTGGTATGCGTGCCATGTTGGGACTCAATATTTTCGGTGACGGAGACGAGGTGGGAGCGGTCGATGAGCTATTGCACAAATACGCTAGCCAAACTATAGGTTTCACCATTGCCCCCCACTCTATTTACACGGTGAGCGAGAAGGGTCTGCGCCGATGTGCTGATGCCTGCATCGACATGCACGTGCCTATGCACATCCACATGAGCGAGACTCAAAAGGAGGTAGACGACTGCCTACGTGAGCACGGCTGCCGCCCTTGGGAATACCTCGACCGATTGGGCATCCTCGACAAGATGGGTACCAACATCATAGCCGCCCACACACTGCACCTCTCCGACAACGAAATCAAACTAATCGGCGACCACCATATCACCTGCGTCCACTGCCCCAATTCCAATCTCAAACTGGGCAGCGGCTATCGCTTCCCCATGCTCGAACTGCTGGATGCCGGCGCACGCGTAACCCTCGGCACCGACGGGTCGGCCTCAAGCAACAACCTCGACATGATTGAGGTGATGAAGACCGCCGCCCTGCTGCAGAAAGGCTGGCGTGGCGACCCCACCGTAGCCCCTGCCGAGCAGATACTTAACCTTGCCACTATAGGACATACCATCGCCCCAGGACAACCCGCCTGCCTCTTCCTAGTCAAGCTCAATACCGTCACAACATCCATAGAATCAACAAGCCAAGCCGCCTCCAACTTAATCTACGCCACCCACGGCGAAAACGTCGTCCTCACCCTAGTCGACGGCAAAGTGGTATACAAAAAGAGTTAAAGCAAAGGCCTCAATTACCTCGGAGAAGTGAGACTATGCATGACACTGCACTTTGCGTAGTGCGGTATCGTGATACGATAATAAATACTCCCTGAACCTGAAATAATTTGACAATGATACCCCTACCACGGAACCCCCTCCTAACCACCCTCTTGGCGACTCTGCTGACTGTCGCATGCTCCATCCCCGACAACAGCGACAAACAAATCTTCCGCTACAACGAATCGGCTGGAATCGCAACGCTCGACCCCGCCTTTGCCAAAGACCAAACTATCATTTGGGCTTGTACCCAACTCTACAACGGACTCATCCGCCTCGATGAGCAGTTGCAGCCTCAGCCCTGCATTGCCAAAAGATGGGACGTCAGCCCCGATGGGAAATGCTACACATTCATCCTGCGAGACGATGTCTATTTCCATAAGAACGAACTCTTTGCAACGCCCGACTCCACACGCACGGTCAAAGCCCACGACTTCCTCTACAGCTTCAACCGCATCATAGACCCCGATGTAGCATCGCCCGGAAGATGGGTGTTTGATGAGGTAGACCACTTCCAAGCCATCGACGACACCACCTTCGTCATCTATCTCAAACAGCCCTTCAGCCCGTTTCTCAGCCTGTTAGGTATGGCTTATTGCTCTGTCGTCCCACAAGAAGTAGTGGAGCATTATAGCACCGACTTCCGCCAGCATCCATGCGGTACAGGTCCTTTCCGCTTCCAACTATGGAAAGAGTCGGTCAAGCTGGTTATGAGGAGAAACGAGCTCTACTTTGAGCATGACAGCCTCGACCGCCCTCTCCCCTACCTCGACGCGGTAGCCGTCACATTCATCGTCGACAAGCAGACCAACTTCCTCGAGTTTATCAAAGGGAACCTCGACTTTATGAACTCTCTCGATGCCTCTTACAAAGACGAGCTGCTCACGCGGACGGGAGAATTAAGAGAGAAATATGCCGACCGTATCGACATGGTCAGCACCCCATTTCTCAACACCGAATACCTTGGATTCCGCATGGAAAAGCCCGACAGCCCCTTGCACGACCGTCGCATTCGTCAGGCTATCAACTACGGCTTCGACCGCCGCAAAATGATGAAATACCTCCGCAACGGCATAGGGCAGCCCGGGACAGGTGGCATGGTGCCCTGCGGACTGCCGGGATTCGACACCGTGGGCGACTATGGTTATGAGTACAATCCACAAAAAGCCCTGCAACTCCTTGAACAAGCAGGATATCCCCACGGGAAAGGGATGCCGACCCTCACCCTTTCAACCACCAGCAACTACCTTGACCTTTGCAAATACATCCAGCAGCAGCTCGGGTTGTTAGGTATCAACGTGAAAGTCGACGTCAACCCGCCTGCCGCCCTGCGCGAACAGATAGCCCAAGGCAAGAGCAGCTGGTTCCGTGGCAGTTGGATTGCTGACTATCCCGATGCAGAGAACTATCTATCGCTCTTCTACAGCGGCAATCGCTGTCCGGCAGGAGCCAACTACACCCGCTACTCCAATCCACAATACGACCGCCTATACCGCCAAGCGAAGAGCACCACTGACCCTGAGCGCTGCATCGCCCTCTACCACCAGATGGACAAGATGATAATGGAGGAAGCCCCCGTCATAGTCCTATATTACGACCAAGTGCTCCATTTCACCCACCGCAACGTCCACGGCCTCCGCAGCAATGCCATGAACGCCCTCGACCTGCGGTATGTCACCATCGACAAAAGAACTTGAAAGGTGAAAAGTGAAAATTGAAAATTGAAAAGGCATCCTACCGCGCCAGCCAATTCTCAATTCTCAATTCTCAATTCAAGAACATACCCCGGCTCTTCGAGCCACCCCTCTAAAGAGGGGACGCGCTACACGCGACCACGTTGAGTACACTACATATTCTACAATGATGTGCGGCAGCCATCCCCTCTTGAGAGGGGTGCCGCGATAGCGGCGGGGTATGTTTTGAGTGAGCAAAAAAAGAGAGAGAGAGTCCCCACAAGGCCTCTCTCTCGAATAGTCTAATCATGGCCTACAGCGGCGGTTTAGATGCTGCCAAGGTCAAGCGTGGGCATTTGGAGGATAATCTCGGGACGGATGGCATTCCTCATATTTCTCGGAACCGTTCGAGTGGTGATGACCTCGCCTGTGGGGTCCTTAATCGTAATAGTGAATCCATACGCCAAAGCTAATGGACGTAGGGCAAACATAAACACTGTAGGGGATGACGAGAGGGTGACACCGTCGCCACACAGTAGCGTAACCGTTCTTCCATTCGACTTGCTGCCTGAGCCACTCTCGGCCGCAAGCATATCATTAACGTTGATAGTGGTCTCGCCTGTCAGGTTAAACATCGCATCAGTCAACTCGATACTGCCGACGGTACAATTGCCCGTAAGGGGGATAGAGAGCACACCGAAAAGTCCTTGGAAGGTAAACACAGTGCCGCTGCCTCCGTTCGAAGCCGCCATAGGATAGGTATTGGTGGCAAAAGTGCCTTCGGCGTAGGTCTGCGTAGTGGGTACCGTGAAAGTGACAAGTCCGTTCTCTTCATCAACATTGGTTACATAGTTCACTGGATAGAATGCCCAATAGGGCTCGTTGGGGTCAATAGAGCCGCCCGTAAAATCGGTATGCGTTGAGCCGCTGCTCATTGCGGTGAAGGTCTGGGTTGCGAGTGTGGTGCCACCCACCATTATCTGGTCGTTGGGACTCCACACAAGGTAGTTACTGGCACCGATCTGTGTCTTGCCGTCAGCTGTAGGCTGGTTCAGCACCGCAGAGATGGTGTTAGTCGGCTTCATTTCGTTCTTTTGGCACGAAGTGGCGCCGAAGGCCACAAGGGCGCAGAGGCCCATTAATCTAATTATCTGTCTCATGGCATCCTCCCTTCTTTAATCCATACCCCACGAGCCTTCGGCTGTTCCAAATTGGATGGCATTGTCGCCACTCAGAGCAGGGTTTTGACCGCTGGCGGTGTAGCCCTTTTCCACACGTGCCTGCAGTTGTTCAATTTGAGGAGGCTGATACTCCCGTTTGGTGCTTTGGGTCATAATAAACATGTATTTAGTTAATAATAAACTGAATAATTGTTCTTCTTGGTTGTAAATGATAATTTGATTTTGCAAAAATACACAAAAATCTTCAATTGACAATACTTTTTACTGTTATTTTGCGAAAAAAAACACTGCAAAGCCAGAATCGCCCTCCTCCCGCGCCATGTCACCATCGTAAGAACTGCCCAAATTCCTTCTCAATTCTGAGGTATGCCCACCGAATATCCTTAATCCTGCCTAGTAATAACCTGTGGGTTTACGAGACGTAAGACTGTTGGGGACGCTAAAGTTTGTCGAAATCAATCGGGTCGTAGGTAAGGCCAACGGGGATGTGGTCGGAGCTACGCCAGTCGATGAAGTCGAAATTGGAGATGTCACTTTCGGGAGTGATGAGCTGATGAACGGTGATACCTAGTTCTTTACGAACTGTGGTCATGACATACAGTCCTTTGACAAGGCCTTTGGCACCGATGGCAGGACGTATTGTGACGCTGTCGACGCCTTCGAAATATGCCGACTGCTCCTGCCAGTGGTAACGGCCTTTACCTTCCTTCTTGAAAGTGAGCAAAGCCGACAGGGATACCTCCATATCGTGATAGACAACGAGACTGTCGGTCAGTTCGACGGCGGTGAGGTTATCAATGCTGATATAGTATTTGCCACGATACTTGACCACGGGATACCACATCCGCGGCGCATCGCCCAACTGCTGATGATGAAGCACGGGACATTTTGTGCGCAAATCATTGTACGCATCAGAATAATACACTTCCGTGCCTTCTGCTCCATACATCCAATAGGTATAACGGTGCAGATGCTGGAGATAGCCATTCCACGACTTAGGACGGACGAAATAGGAGGAGGTGTCGA
>CAMYZD010000121.1 GCA_947303735.1 uncultured Bacteroidales bacterium
AAGGCCGCCCGTGTGGTGGCAGCCGTGCTGTACGCTTTGCTGCTGCTCGCCGAGGTGGGTCTGACTCTATATGTCGCACACAATGGCTATCTGCTGGGCTGCGAGCTGGTGGCGCGTCCGTTCAGTGAGACTTTTATGGCAATAAAAGGAGCCATGGGCATCGTGAAACCCGTGGTGCTGATATTGCTGTTGATAGGAGGATTTACAGCTCTCGGCCTGTGGCGTGCCAAGCATCCCACACGTGGCGCGTGGGTGGTAGCTGTTGTGGCGGGGGTGATGATACTGCTCTCGCTCATCTTCAAGATGTCGCATCTGATAGAGGAAGGGTACGACCACTATATCCTGAACAAGACCCACTATCTGATAGCCGACTGCCATGAATATTACCACAGGTCGCGACTCCACCAACGGGAGGGAATGGAGTTGACCGAATATAACGAAGCCTGGGTGCACGACCTCAATGCCACCCATCCCGAATGGGGCATCCCGCCCGACCCGCACTATCCTTTGGAGCGCGCCACCTCGTCCGACACCTTCCTCTCTCCCTATTTCGCTAGCGGGGAAACGGGTGCGTCGGCTCCCAATATCGTCATCATTCTGGTGGAATCGTTGGGAGCGGAAATCATGGGTACAGGAGCCATGCCCTTTGTCGACTCGTTGGCCGCCACAGGGCTGTATTGGCGCAATTGCCTCTCCACCACCACACGAAGTTATGGTGCCATTCCCGCCATCACCGGCTCCGTGGGTGGCCCCAAGTGCTTTCAATTTGGCTCGATGCCCAACCACAACAGCCTCTTCTCTCTGCTGAAAAGTGCGGGGTACAACACGCGAGCCTATTATGCTGGCGACTTCAACTTCGACTGCATATACGAATACCTAACTGCCCAGAGCATCGATTACCTTTCGCCGATGTTCGAGGAGTTTGTCGCAGCGCCAACCGAAAACGGTGCTGGCAACTGGGGCTATGCCGACGACTCGCTTTTCGCCCGTACGCTAAAGGATTTGGAGCAGTATCAGCAACGGAAGCCTTCTGACCCCCATATCTCGCTTGTCACCACCCTGTCGATGCACGAAGAGCTGAAACTGACAGACAAGGGACGGCAAAAGGAATATGAACGACGTGCTGCTCGGCTGTCCAAAACTCAGGCAGGCGACTATCTGGCAGCTCTTTTCCCCTCATGCCTGTTCACGGACGACTGTCTACGTGACTTCATTCACAGCTATGGTCATCTGCCCGGATATGAAAACACCCTTTTCGTTATCACGGGCGACCATGCCACCGGTCGTCAAAAAGGCGACAAACTCTCCTTTCACCATGTGCCACTCATTCTATGGTCGCCACTCATCAGGCAACCAGCCACCTTCACCCATGTTGTCACCCACAACGATGTGGCTCCCGCCCTCTACAGCCTCCTCGCTACGAAATACCACCTGCCCACCCATCCCACAGTGCACTGGCTTGGCGATGGTCTTGGCCCTACGCCCAAGACGCTGCTTGTTGTCAACTATCATCATACGATACACGATATTGTCTTCCATAACTACTACTATCAGTCAGCAAGCCAATTCGCGCCTGAGAAGCTCTATTCCTTCGGCAACGACCTGTTGTTGCACCCTTGTTCAGATACCGCCATACTCGACACCTGTAGGCGGCAGCTGCAGTTGATGCGCTACCTTTATTCCTACACCTACCTGACAAACCACCTCACCGCACATCCCACCACTAAACGACCTGTATTCATAACCTCAGATATTTTCATTGCGCCTGATGTCGTATATGTCGGTCCCGACGCTTCATCTCCGCAGCCTTGTTATAGATACACAATACTCCCCACCAAGCGATTTAGAAGCAAACCCGAGTACCGATATGTGAGCATTACGCTCGATGCCGACGCCACCGTGCCCGAAGGACTGTTGCCCGAACAATACCCCGACCTGTTCATCTACTGCGTGGGCGACAGTAAGCAACACTATGGCGAGCCCCTATACAAACTATTCAGCGATGAAACACACGTGAGTGTCACCAAGGAGTTTCCTCTAGGTGAAACGGGTATCAATGAGCTCAAGATTGATCTACAAGCACCCTATTCAAAAGACAATTGGTTGGCAGGATTCCGCATCGCCCTGTCAAACATCCAAATAACTCTGAAATATGGTAAGTAGTAGAACCCTTTATTATTTACTCGTTATCACCATGTTGACGATAAGTGGATGCGCCCGACCCACCGACTCATATCGCCCTGTCGCTCAATATCCCAACTCCAAGATATGGGCACATAGGGTCTCAGACGTAGCTTCGGGGCGCGAGGCAGAGGCTCGGTTTGAAGGTATCGAGGTTGACCTTAACTATTCAGAACATCAAGACCTATTATTTATGGGGCATGATCTGTACGACACCATCCTTGGACTCACCTTCGATGCGTGGCTCGACTCGCTCAACCACCCCGACAGCAACTATTATTGGCTTGACATGAAAAACATCACATCTGCCAACGCCTCGCTGATAAGTCACCGAATATGTCTTGCTGCCCGTCGGCACCATATCATACGGCGGGTTATGGTAGAGAGTTGGGACCCCCTAGCCCTGCAGACCGTCAAAGATTCGGGACTAAGGGTTATCCTTTGGGTTGAAAACAACTGGTTGACTGGTCGGTCTGATAAAGATTGGGCAGAAACCATTCGTCAGCAAATCAACACACTGCACCCCGATGCCCTCAGTGGCGACTACCACATGTTTCCTCTCTTGCCCAACACCTTCCCTAACGAGAATATTCATATTTGGGACACTCCACGCGAATATAACGACACCAATGTGGCGCACAGCCGCCTCATCGCTCAGCATCCCTCTGTAAAGGTGGTGCTGGTAGATTACCCCGAACCATTCGAAATCGAGTAATATGCTTAGATTTTTATTGCCTCCTTTGCTCTTATTGCTGCTGACTAGCTGCGCCATAGACCCACCCGCACCTTACGGTCCCTGCCCCACCGATGCACAACTACGTTGGCAACAGATGGAAATGAACATGTTCTGCCATTTCGGTCCCAACACATTCTCAGGACTCGAATGGGGCGAAGGCACCGAGACGGAGGATATGTTCAATCCCACAGCCCTCGATTGCGACCAGTGGGCTTCGGTGGCTAAGGCTGCCGGTATGAAGGGCATAATCATCACAGCCAAACACCACGACGGCTTCTGCCTATGGCCTAACCCTGTCAGCACTCATACCGTTCGTGAGAGCAGCTGGCGCGGGGGCAAGGGCGATGTGTTGCGCGAATTGTCGGATGCTTGCTTGAGGGCGGGACTGAAGTTTGGGGTCTATATCTCCCCATGGGATAGAAACGCCCTCACATACGGCACCCCTGAGTATAACGAGACTTTCCGTCGCACGCTGGAGAGTGCCCTCACGCAGTATGGAGAAATATTCGAGCAATGGTTCGACGGCGCCAACGGCGAAGGGCCCAACGGCAAGCGGCAGGAATACGACTGGCCGCTGTTCAACGGCACAGTGGCACGACTGCAATCCCAAGCGGTCATCTTTAGCGACGTGGGCCCCGGCTGTCGATGGGTGGGCAACGAAGCGGGATGCTGCGGTGAGACTTGCTGGTCGCGCATCAATATAGAGGGTTTCGAGCCAGGCAGCAAGTCGCCTGGCACCGATTTGCTCAACCACGGCACCCCCGATGGGAAGGCCTGGGTACCCGCAGAGACCGACGTGTCCATCCGCCCAGGGTGGTTCTACCACGCCGACGAGCAGCCCAAAAGTCTTCAGCAACTGCTTTCCATCTATTACACCAGCGTAGGACGCAACTCCCTTTTGCTGCTCAATGTGCCGCCCGACACACGGGGGTTGATACCTGCTGCCGACTCATTGCGACTGATGGAATTGCGCGAAGCCCTCGACAACATCTTTTCTAACGACCTGGCACAGGATGCCCACGTCACAGCCTCTTCCCGTCGTGGCAAAGCCTACCGCCCTTCGAATGTGACTGACACACACTACCACCGCTATTGGACCGTTGCCGACACTTGCCTCACCCCGACCCTCACACTCACCTTCGACCATCCTATCACCTTCAACCGCATCATGCTGCAGGAGTATATTCCATTGGGACAGCGTGTCGCACAGTTTGAGGTAGACGTTATGCACAACGGACAGTGGCAACAGCTATGCCATGCCACCACCATTGGCTATAAGCGCATCCTCCTCACCGCGCAGACCACCACCACTGCACTGCGCATCCGTTTCGTCGAGTGCTATGCCTGCCCAATCATCAACCGCGTTGCACTATTCCAAGACAATATCTATACTGACCAATTGTAAAACATAAATGAACCGTCAATTAATAGGACATCTCGCCAGTTTTGGTGCTTATGCCATCTTTGGTCTCAACATCGTATTCTGCAAAGACATCGCCAATCAAGGAGAGCTGTCGCCCATCTTCCTATTCACACTTCGTGCCTTCTGTGCAGGTGCCCTTTTCTGGCTGCTGGGGCTCTTCACTAAGCGTGAAAAAGTGTCTGCCGCCGACCTCCTACGCATGGCGGGTGCTGCCATGCTGGGATTGGTCATCCCACAGATGACCTTCCTCACCGCCATCACCATGACTGCACCCATCGACCTCTCAGTAGTGCAATCGATGACACCCATCATGACCATGTTTGTGGCGGCCATCTTCCTCAAAGAGCCCATCACATGGAAAAAGGCGGGCGGCGTTGCCCTCAGCTTTGCCGGTGTGCTATGGCTCATATTCCAATCCACCCATGCCGCAGGACCTGTACAAACACGGCCTATGGGCATCCTCCTCACCATCACCAACGCCCTCTGCTTCGCCCTCTATCTAGGAATATGCCGTCCCGTAATACAGCGCTACAGCGTAGTGACGCTGATGAAATGGATGTTCCTCTTTGCCCTCATTGTCTCGCTTCCCTTCTCTGCCGGGCAGATTGTCGCCTTAGACTATGCCGCCGTGCCTGCCAAGGTGTGGTGGGAAGTGGGCTACCTGATTATCTTTGCCACCTTTGTCGCCTATTTCCTCATCCCGCTGGGGCAGCAACGCATTCGTCCCACACTGGTTAGCATGTACGGCTACCTACAGCCCATCATCGCCTCGGCTGTAGGCATCGCCGTAGGCATGGACCGCCTAACATGGATGAAGCTCCTTGCCGCGTTGGCGGTCTTCGCCGGGGTTGCCATAGTCAACCGCAGCCGAGCTCGTAGTCAGTAGCCCGTAAACCTCGCAAAAAAGATGTTCGACACACCCCCTAATTTGGGAAAACCGAGGGCTTGTCGAACCAATTATCAACACCCAATCCCCATTACTTTATAAAATAATAGCATTGATAATCAGTAAGAACAAATTTATTTGTAAAAAAATATTTGCCAATTCAAAAAAAAGTTGTACTTTTGCACCCGCTTTCGACGAAGAAACATGGGGTATTAGCTCAGGTGGCTAGAGCGTTTGACTGGCAGTCAAAAGGTCATCG
>CAMYZD010000122.1 GCA_947303735.1 uncultured Bacteroidales bacterium
TCGTGCGACGCTATGGAGGCGTTGTTGCACCGTCCAGCCAACGGTTTCTATCAGAACTACACCATCATCAACTGTAGTGGCACAAAAGCCGGAATCGGTGTGGATGCATTAGGACCTGTACGCAAGGCTATGGGCGACAACCCACTGACTACGCGCACCATCACGCTGACATGCGGCAAGCTGACAACAGGCGTAACCCTGCGGCCTTTGGGCGGATTGCTGATGCTGCGCAACTGCTCCAGTCCGGAGACCTATTTCCAGACGGCCTTCCGTGTGCAGAGTCCATGGACAGCCACCGACAAGGACGACCCCACAAAGAAGACCATCTTGAAGCCCACCTGCTATGTTTTCGACTTTGCCCCCAACCGTGCCCTGCGCGAGGTGGTGACCTACGCCAATCAGTTGGACGTAGACAGCAACCGCCGAATCACCGACAAAGTAAACGATTTTATCAATTTCCTGCCCATCCTTCAGTTCGACGGCAGCTCGATGAAGCGGGTGGATGCCACCGAGATACTCGACTTTGTGGACAACGGCACCAGCGGCACCCTGCTGGCACGACGCTGGAACAGTGCCCAGCTGGTGAATGTGGACAACGCCACCCTACAGCGGGTGCTCGACAATCCCGAAGCCTTGGCCACCATCATGAAGATAGAAGGGTTCCGCGCCTTGGGCAGCGACATCATCGAGAACATCGTCAACCGTGCCGAGAAGATAAAGAAACTGAAGCGCGAGGCAGGGGACAACCCCGACCCCAAGAAGAAAAAGGAACTCACTGCCGAAGAAAAGGAGTACCGCAGCAAGCGTCGCGAAGTGCAGGAAAAGCTGATGAAGTTCGCTACCCGCATCCCCATCTTCATGTACCTCACCGACTATCGCGAAGAGAGCCTTGAGGATGTCATCCGCAAACTGGAGCCGAAGCTTTTCGAGCGGGTCACAGGCCTGACCATAGACGACTTCGACCTATTGCTGCGCATCGGGGTATTCAACCGCGCCCAAATGAACGACGCCATCCTGAAATTCCGTCGCTATGAGGATGCCTCGCTTGCCTACACCGGTGTGAACCGCCATGCATCGGACACCCGTGTCGGATTGATGGACAGCACCGTGCCAATAGAAGCACTGCTGGATTGACCGCATTTTTGAGTACATGTTTGCGTTTATGTCGGGGAATTTGTGTAATTTTGCAGGCTGAACGACACAACAATACTTTATGACGAAAAACGGGACAATGCAGGAACTGACGGGGGTGTACCGCTCTCCGCTGGGCGATATTGTGCTGACCAGTGACGGGTCGGCGTTGACGGGGCTGCGGTTTGCGGAATCCCCCTGCGGTGAACTTGCACAGGATATCCCGCTCTTGGCAGATGCCTGCCGTTGGCTAAACCTTTATTTTGGTGGAACCAAGCCTGATTTCACCCCACAGCTTGCGCCGATAGGGACACCTTTCCAGCAGTCGGTATGGCGCGAGTTGCTCACCATCCCATACGGGCAAACTGTCTCATACGGCTACATTGCCAAGCGAATCAGTTGCCGTTCGGCACAGGCAGTGGGAGGTGCCGTAGGACACAACCCCATCGCGCTGATTATCCCCTGCCACCGCGTGATTGGTTCCGACAGCCACCTGACAGGCTACGCCTACGGCCTCGACCGAAAGAAATGGCTGTTGTCGCACGAGGTGCTGAACTCAACCCAAATCAGCTGCTAACCACTTGTTTGAGTACGCATCCCCCTGCGGTCACTGCTTATTGGCAACCCAATGCAAACGAGTATGCCAGTAACTTCAAATAGAAAAAAGTTATCTAAATAAGGGAAAAAAAGTATATTTGCATTCTGTAACTGTGACACTATTATTAGAAAAATCTTTTTATAAATGAAAGATTCTGAACAAGTAAAGGCTACTATTGTGTGTTTTTGGCACTCTCATTAACTAATCATTTTCCCCCAGTCGACACGAAAAAAACATTTTTTAACAACATAATATCTATTTACAAATGAAAAAATTATTCACGATTCTCACGACGGTTCTCTTCTGCGGAGCCCTGATGGTTTCCTGCAATAAGGAGAACAAAGAAGACAACACCAAGCTCCCCACCAAAGCCGATCTCGTTGGCACATGGGAGGGTTCCTACTCTGGTACCGCAACCCTTGAAGAGAAACAGAGTGTGAGCTACACCATTGTCTGGACACTCACCATGAATCCCGAAAATTCAGCCACTTTTGGTTCCTTGTCTTACAAACTGAACATTACTGGCTATGAAGAGTTGGAACGCAGTGTAGGTATCACTGGCTACGGCGTTCGCCAAAATACCGACCACGGTTATATCAATATCGCTGCCGGTGGCCCTCAGGCTGGAATTCTTGATCCTTCAATCGACTTTAGCATCGACCTCAAGGCCAAGACCCTCACTGGTACCTTCCAAGCCCAAACCAGCCAAATTATCGACCTTGGTGGCGAGACCACGCTCCACAAGAAATAACCTTCCACAGGTGTTGCGAGACACCATGGATAGTATTATGCAGATAGAAAGAATGCTCCCACTGCGGAGCATTTTTTTGTTATATTAGAAGTTCGCATTGGGCCACGGTGTACCAACGTCCTCCTACATATACTTGACCGTCGGGAGTGAGGGATGTCTCCACCACTGACGGGCGTCCCATCTTCTCGCCCTGCATAAAAGAGTAGTCATTGCCGGGGACTATCATGCCCCGGTGTTGGAGGTAGTGTGTCAGTGCGGCATTGGCAGTACCTGTGGCGGACTCCTCGTCGACCCCATAGAGTGGAGCAAAATTGCGGACATGGGCCGTGAACTGGTCGCCGACAGCCGAGAAGGCATGCACTCCCACCACTTCCAGTTCTCGGCTCAACGGGGTCAGCGCCTCCATGTCGGGATGCAGGTTGTCCAGTTCAGCGAGGGAACTAACGGGCAGGATGATGTCCGGCAGTCCGGTGGAGACTATCACCACGGGCATATCAGGTACACGGCATCCCATTATGTGGCACAGGCGATCTACGTCCACCTCTCGTTCCACAATCCGAGGTGTCGCCATCTGCATCATCACGCTGTCGCCCACACGCACTGTTAAGTCACCAGCCAGCGTGTGGTTCAGGCATGTGGAACCTGTTGGCACGATACCCTCCTGTTTCAACAAACCGAAGGTGGCTATCGTGGCGTGCCCGCAGAGGTCAACCTCGCTTTTGGGGGTGAAATAGCGCACGGTGAACTCATTTGCGCCATTCCTCTGCACAAAGGCTGTCTCCGAATAGCGCAATTCGGCTGCCACCTGTTGCATCAAGCTATCTGCAGGGAAGTCATTATCCAACAGTACCACCCCGGCAGGGTTGCCGCCAAAGGGTCTGTCGGTAAAAGCATCTACGATATAGTATTGCATGTATTTTTGAATGTGTTAATTCGTTAATGTGTGAATTCGTTAGTCAATTGTCTACCTCTGGATGTGTTAATACATAAGTGCGTTAATTCGTTAGTCAATTGGCTACCTCTGGATGTGTTAATTCGTTATCTCTTTAGTCAGTTGTCGGACTGTGAAAGTGCCTACCTGTTTATCAATTCACTCGTGAATTTGACTTACGTATTAACACGATAACACATTCACCCATTCAAATTGACGGTGTCGGCAATCTTGTCCACGTTCATGCTGCGGGCGGAGGCATCGAAAATCTCCTTGTACAATCCCCCTTGTTGGTACACCTCTGTCGGTGTGCCGTGCTGCAAGGCGTGCCCCTTGTCCAGCACATACAACGCATCGGAGTCGATAATCTGTCCGATATTGTGGCTGATGACAATGACCGTGCGGCCCTGCTTGATGGCATCGATAGAGGACTTTATCTGCTCCGTGGCGATAGCGTCGAGACTGGCGGTGGGCTCGTCGAGGAAGATAATGGGCGGATTCTTCAGGAACATGCGTGCAATGGCAATCCGTTGCTGCTGGCCGCCGCTCAGCTGCAGGGCATTGGCCTCGAACCCGCCGGGCAGTGCCACAATCTGGTCGTAGATATACGCCTGCCGTGCAGCCTGTTCCACCTCTTCGCGTGTTGCCGACGGGTTGCCGTAGCGGATATTCTCCTCGATGGTGCCGCTGAAGATATGGTTCTTCTGCAACACCAGCCCGATGTTGTCGCGCAGCACCTGCGTGTCCCATTCTTTCAACGGAACTCCGTCGAGGGTAATACTCCCACTGTCGGGAGCGTAGAACTTATCCAGCAGGTTGACGATCGTCGTCTTGCCCGCACCACTCAACCCCACCAGGGCGGTGGTCTTGCCTGGCTCGATGGTCATGCTGAGGTCGCGGATGGCATGGGTGCCGTTGCTGTAGGTGAACTCCACGTGTTGAAGTTCAAAAGCACCCTTTACCACAGCGGGGCGATGGCTGCCGGTCGGCTCCACTTCGCCCTCGGCTTCCAGAATGCCGAAAAAGCCTTCGGCATATATCAGTGCATCGTTTAGGTCGTCGTAGATGCGATGCAGCTGGCGGATGGGCGCGCTGACGTTGCTGAACAACAGCACGTGGTACATAATCTTACCAATGGTCATGCCTGGATAGTCAATCAGCACCAGATAGGCGGTAAGGATGATAATCAGCACGGTGCCTATCTGCTCCACGAAGGTCTTCAACCCCTCGAAGAGGAAGCTGATGCGCCGCGTGGCCATCTGCTGGTCGGTGGAATCGTTTTGCAGCTTCGCCTGCCGGTCGGCCTCGAGCCGCTCGCGGTTGAATGACTTGATGACGCCCATGCTCTCAATGATGTTCATGATGCCGTGGTTCAACGCCTGGTGGGTGCCGAACACGCGGCGGCGCCACCCCTTCATCCGCACCCCTTGGCGGGCGGTGATGAAGAAGTATATCGGTATGATGGCAAGAGCCACCAGCCCCACATACACATTGGCAGCGAACATCAGCACCAACGCCATCACCGCACTGGTGAAGAGGGGCAGGATGTCGATAAAGAAGTTCTTGACTGTATTGCTCAGGCTCATCACGCCGCGGTCGATGCGGGTCTGCAGCTTGCCCGGCTCGTTGCCCTCGTTGCTGAAGAACGCCATGCGGAACTGTAGGATGCGATCCACCACCCGCAGCGATAGGTCGCGGCTGACATTAATCCTAATCTTTTCGCCAAAGATGCGCTGCCCAAAGGTAATCACTGCCGCCAGTACCTCCTTGCCCAGCAGCACCGCGCTGACGATGAGCAGCAGCCGTGCCGCCTCGCCCCAATCAAAGCCTCCTTCCACATGAAGCAGGGCATTGATGGCATCCACCGCGCGGTCAAGCACCACTGCATTCACCTGCGCCATCAGCGACCCCACAAAAGTGAGTACTAAGGTCAGAATCAGCAGCCACCTATATGGCAGCACAAAAGGCAGCAGCTTCTTCAGCAATCCGCCCACACCCATTTTTGAAACCGAATCATCCATATACTATCACCTTTTCAAATTCGGTGCAAAAGTACAAAAAAAATCCCAAA
>CAMYZD010000123.1 GCA_947303735.1 uncultured Bacteroidales bacterium
TAGGTGTGCAGTGTGGGGAAAACTGTGCTCATCTCCATGCGTGTCGAAGATACGCTACAACATGACAATCAATAAAGTAGCGTTCCTGCGGCACGCAGAATTATGTTTTCTGTCCCCTCCCCACACGGCACTTCGCTTCGTGTGGGGTTAATAGGATTAAGTGCTTTCAGCACGTTTATCGGACACTAACGAAATAAAATTTTCAAAAAACTGTTGGTAGGTTCTATTTATTTGTTTTCATTGTCGCGTCCCTTCGGGACGCAGTTTGGTTACATCTTGACTATCACGGCACTGCGCCTAACGGCTTGTACCGTGTTATTAAAGGTCTCACCTCTTCGAGGTGATTTATAGAAGTCCCCTGTTTTTGCCCCGATTTTTTTAGTAACCTGAGACTAATAAGACCATACCTATTGACAGAAACCCATAACCCTGCAGGAACAGGGCCTGTGTACTGAAAGTACAACAATGATCATAAGACGGTGGCGTACCTTCGTTTTTTTTAGATGATTCCTAAATAGCCCCCATAAATTAGGAATCACCTATAGAAAGTAATACGTCAGTGTGCAAGAAGAGAGATTCTTGTATGCCTTGGGCAGTCCAGCTCCCCCAAACAGATGGTTGACTTGATATAAGGCCATAAAACTCAGGTCCCAATTATATCCTAATCTCACGCCGAACCCCCAGCCCAGACCCCATTGGTGGCTGCGGTATGTCTCTTCGCCCAAAAAACTCTTCCTGTTCCATTGGTAGCTGTAATATCCTCCCGCGCTGATATGGACACTCGACGAGCGGTCGCCCACATTTAACCGCACCATAACAGGTACTGTTACCGTCTGTTGGTTCAGTTCCCTGCTCACATTGAAGAGATTGTTCACATCGGGGTAAAGGGTGCGGGTGTAAGTGTAAACCACATTGGTGTGGAGCGCCCAAGTGTTGTTGAAGTTGCACTGCATCACCAGTCCTGCCTGACCGCCCATGCGCGACTTTCCAGTGAAGGCGGCATCGGGGAATCCCAACCATGCACTGTTGTATCCGATACCAATGCCGAGGTTTACAGGTTTCACCTTGTTAGTATGTTTCGGTGCCACTTTGCCCGAGGTAACAGAGCCTTCATGGTTGGCAAGCCTCATGGTGAGTGCAGCCATATAGTCCGTGACAAGATCCAGCCCTTCATAATCTATCAAATTGGCATCGTCCTGCGGTTTGTGGTAGGGCGACTTCAACCCGGTGGTCACTGCCAAGGTCGCCACACCGCGTTTGGCAAAGGGTTCTGTGTCTGTTGCCGTGAATATGGAGTTCTCAAACCGTTTGTTGTGTATCGGAATGTCTATGCCGAGTGTTTTCGGGTCTGTCATCACGCTCCCGCCGGCCAGGGTGCCCGTCCCTTCCAGTTTCAACGACTTTCCCTCCTTCAGCCATCCCACCATGTCGACACTTATCATCACCTTCACCCGCCCTAACATGTTCAGCTCAGCCATGGTGTTAGCAAGATGCGACGAACCGAACAACCCCATCTCCTCGGCATCGAAAGCACATATTATCACACTCCTTTTCAACTCTTTCTGCCGTGCCAGCAACTGTCGTGCCACCTCGGTCACACATGCCGTACCCGATGCATTGTCGTCGGCCCCGTTATACACCTCGCCCCGTTTCACCCCCAAGTGGTCGTAATGCCCGCCTATCACAATGTATTCGCTTTTCAGGTTCGGGTCGTTGCCCTCAATAATTGCCACCAGATTGCAATACTTCTCTTCGTCGGCCAGCGCAAAAGCCATCCTGTAGCTGCCGTCCCACAGGGGCTTCAGCCCCATGGCTTTCCATTCACGCTCTATATAGGCACGGGCTTTCGCTGCGTCGGAGCTCCCGGCTTTGCGCCCTTGAAGGCTGTCCGAGGCCAGTGTATACACATGGCGCATAAGGCGTTCTTGTTGTGTCTGGGCTTGTGCAGTCGATATGCCGCCCGCCATCAGGGCGACTGCGAGGAATAGTGTCAATCTTTTCATTTTGTCCCTTATTTTTATTAATCAACTTGATAACGGCATTATGCTCTATTTATTATGCAGCTTATTCATAAAAAAACCTCTGTGCGCCCTACCAGCTGCCAAACTGATCCTCCCTGCCACGCCATCCTTAGCTTCTTTTGCCCAAAAAACATCCCTTCCGGCACAATATCACCTTTATTTTTGCGTTATTTAAACGTTTAATAATTTTCTGCATTATGACCTCTTTTGCATCTTTTTCCGCATGGGGATGGCTGGTACAGTTCTTCATCATCGTCCTTGCCATGCTTCTGGCCAACCTTATACGTTGCAATGTGCCGCTTTTGAAGCGAAGCCTCCTGCCATCGGCTCTGGTGGCGGGATTGATTATTCTTTGCCTGAAACCTTTCGGGTTCTTTTCTGTTCTGGTCAACAAGGCATCGATGGAAATAATCACGTATCATGCCCTTGGATTGGGATTCGTGGCTATGGCATTGAAAAACAAGAAGATTAAAAGTGCCACCACTACCATGAAGGTTGTGGAGACCGGTGCTGTGACCGCCAGCACCTACATAGCGCAGGGGCTGGTAGGTTTGCTTGTCACCATCCCGCTCTTCCTGCTGTGGAACAACACCGATTTCTTTTACGCCTCGGGGCTCTTGCTGCCCATGGGCTACGGGCAAGGACCTGGACAAGCCCTTAACTTCGGGGTCACTTATACCGGCTGGGCCGAGGGACAAGGCATTGCCTTCCACGGGGCAGACTTCGGTCTTAGCATCGCCGCCACAGGCTTCATTGTGGGCAGTCTGGTGGGAGTGGTGTATATGAACATGCTGCGCCGAAAGGGTAAACTGCGCCACAAAGATAGCGATTACAAGGAAGAATACACTTTGGCCGACTACCAGTCGGAGAATGAAATTCCCCACGCCGAGTCAATCGACAAACTCACTGTTCAAATTAGTCTTGTGCTGCTGGTCTATTTTCTTGTGTTCCTCTTGATGTATGGAGTGGAGCAACTTGACCTCGGCAACTTCGGCACAAAAACCCTCAAACCCATGGTTTGGGGATTCAATTTCCTGTGGGGCACCCTGTTGGGTGTATTGGTGAAAGTGATTATCAACAAACTCAGAAAGACCCATCTGATGCAGCGCGAATACATCAACAACTACACGCTTGACCGTCTGGCCGGCACCTGCTTCGACTTTATGATTGTGGCCGGCACCGCCGCCATCGACTTCAACAACCTGCGTGGCATCTGGATGCCGCTCTTGCTGGTGTGTCTCATCGGCGCCGTCGTCACCTTTTTCTATGTACGTGCTTGCGCCAGGCATCTCTATCCCGATTACCAATACGAAGGTTTTTTCTCCATGTTCGGCATGCTCACCGGCACCGCCAGCAACGGCATGATCCTTCTCCGCGAGATAGACCCCAAGTTCGAAACCCCTGCCGCCAACAACCTTGTGCTGCAAACCATCCCTGCAATCGCCTTCGGCTTCCCTGTGCTGTTGCTCATGGGTTTCGGCCCCCAAAGCATGAAGAGCTGCCTCATCACCCTCGGCATACTCGCGGTGGCGTTCCTCGTCTTCGCCCTCTTTATCTTCAGAAAAAAAATATTTCGCAAAAAAAAATAGCGGTACAATCTAATCCCCCTTCAATATGAATAAAATAAGATTACCCCTTCTGGCTCTTGGTCTCGGCCTCTTTGTCTCCACAACTCTTTCGGCGCAGGACACCAGCAATATCCGCCGAGGATGGACCTTTGGCATCCTCCCCAGCGTGGCCTACGATGCCGACCTCGGTTTCCAATACGGCGCTCTCACCAACATCTATTACTTTGGCGACGGAGCTGTCTATCCCGACTACTACCACTCTTTCTATGCCGAGGCAGCCTATACTACCAAGCGCTATGGTCTCTTCCGCCTTTCATACGATTCCAAGTACCTCATCCCTAATCACCGTCTCAGTGTCGACCTCACCTATCTTCCCGACCAGATGTGTGACTTCTACGGCTTTAACGGCTATGAGACTTACTATAAGCCCGACTATTCCGACCCGTCAAGCGCCCTTTACAAAACCCGTGCCTACTACAAATTCAAACGCGACATGTTCCGTCTCAGTGCCGACCTGCAGGGCACCATTGCCAAGCCCTGGTACTGGAATGCTGGCATTGGATTGCTCTACTACAACGTAGGCACCGTAGATGTGGCACGTCTGAACAAATACACTAAAAAAGAGGAAAACAAACTGCCCGAAGGCGTTGGAACTCTCTACGACCACTATGTGTCGCTGGGATATATCGCCCCTGACGAAGCCAACGGCGGCTTTCATCCCTACCTTCATGGAGGCCTCACCTTCGACACCCGCGACCGTCAGCAGAATCCCCGACGGGGCATCCATGCCGACGCATTCCTTACCTACTATGCCGGAATGGGAGAGATGAAAGACTACAACAACCTCAAGTTCAATGCATGCTGGAGGCACTATCTGCCCATTGTCACCAACCGTCTCACCTTTGCCTACCGTCTGGGCACCCAGCTCAATGTGGCGGGCAAGAGCCCCTTCTACCTCAACACCTACCTCAACCAGCTCTACATGCAGCGTGTCATCTATGAGGGACTGGGCGGTGCCAACTCCATCCGCGGCATCATGCGTAACCGTATCCTCGCCCGGGGCGTAGCCTTCGCCAATGTGGAGCTCCGCGCCCAGGTGGCACACTTCAAGATTGGCAAAGAAAACTTCTATATCGGCCTCAACCCCTTTATGGATGCAGGCATGGTGGTGCAGCCTTACGACCCTGTCATGTCCGACCCGATGCTGGCTCCCCTCAGTTCGGTCAATCCCGACGACCTCTACGACGAAAGCCGTCTCTACACACCCCACCTCTCGGCAGGCTGCGGCCTTAAAGTGGCCATGAACGACAATTTTGTGCTGAGCGTCGACTGGGCCACTGCACTCGACAAGCAGGACAACTCCAAGTTCAGCAACCTCTACATCAAGATGGGGTACATGTTCTGAACGATTGCCTCACGGTTAAACAATGGCAAAATAGCAGGGCTGGTATAATAGTAACTACCTACTCTACTGTTCTTTGCCTCGAACATTTACCAGTGTATATACACTGGTAAAGTACTTGCTTTTCTTCTTAAAAGTTTAATACTATTGTGGAAAAAAAGTTATTCTTGTTCGAAAGAATCGTACTAACGGCACTCCACCGTCGTACGATCATTGTTGCAATTTCAGTACACAGGCCCTGTTCCTGCAGGGTTATGGGTTTCTGTCAATAGGTATGGTCTTATTAGTCTCAGGTTACTAAAAAAATCGGGGCAAAATAAATTTATTTGTAAATTATATTTCGTTAGTGTCCGATAAACGTGCTGAAAGCACTTAATCCTATTAACCCCACACGAAGCGAAGTGCCGTGTGGGGAGGGGACAGAAACCCCAATACTGCGTGCCGTAGGCACGCTACTTTGTTGATTGTCA
>CAMYZD010000124.1 GCA_947303735.1 uncultured Bacteroidales bacterium
CACGCCACATTGAGAAATACGAGCAAGAATCAGTCATACTTTGTACTAGAGCGAAAATTAATATTGGCTGCCGCCATTTTTGAATGTGTTAATGCGTTAGTCCTTGGCGCATCAAAGCCTCACGAATTTACGAATTAACGAATTGTTTTGTCTAATCACTATTCACTAATCACTAATCACTTAATTTCGTGTCACTGGTCACTAAATCTCGTCTCACTGGTCACTAAAATTGCTATTTTGGACTGCAAAGATACACCTTTTTTTTCAATTAGCGACTTTGTTTGTTAAAAAGTATCGCCGAGACAATATTGAACCAATCGTTACGTTATGTAACTAAGTATTTAATTCTCATAGCAAGCTATAATATCTTGTTCAATGCGTTACGTCGACTATTGCTTAGAGCAGTTTGGCCACAGGATGCAGAAACTGACCCTCAACACCGGGATGGGTTGTCCCAACCGCGACGGTACCCTTGGCACCCAAGGCTGCACCTTCTGCAACAACGACGCCTTTGTCCCCGCCTACTGCCAGCCCTCACTCAGCATCACCCAACAGATCGATGAGGGCATCCGCTTCCACAGCAACCGCCACCGTCAGCCCGTCGGCTACCTGGCCTACCTCCAAGCCTATAGCAACACCTACGCACCTCTGCCCCGACTGCGCCAGTGCTACGAAGAGGCTCTCGCCCATCCACAAGTCGAAGGCCTCATCATCGCCACCCGGCCCGACTGCGTCAACGACCACCTTCTCGACTA
Source organism: uncultured Bacteroidales bacterium (assembly GCA_947303735.1). GTDB lineage: Bacteria > Bacteroidota > Bacteroidia > Bacteroidales > P3 > Colimorpha. Next base: position 756 of record CAMYZD010000124.1, read on the forward strand.
CCTTGCCTCTCTCGCCAAACGTCACTACCTCATGCTCGAATACGGCATAGAGAGCTGCTACGACCGCACCCTACAATCCATCCAACGCCACCACGACTACGCCTGCACCGTCAGCGCCATCCGCGCTACCGCCGAGCGAGGCATTCCCTGTGGCGGGCACCTCATTCTAGGCCTCCCGGGCGAGAGCCGTGAGGAGATAGTGGCAGAAGCCTCACTTCTTTCTCATCTGCCCCTCACTACTCTCAAACTCCATCAATTGCAACTGCTCCGCGGTTCCAAACTGGGTGCCGACTTTCTCGACAATCCCGCCTCGGTGCCTCCCCCCTTCACTCTCGGCGAATACATAAGCCTTGTGTGCGACTTCCTAGAGCACTTACGACCCGACATCATAGTCGAACGCTATGCCGCCGCCGTCCCTCCCTCCCATCTGGCCGACCCCTCACGCAGCTGGCACCACCCTGATGGCCGACCCGTCAAAAGCAGCGACCTAGCCCGTCTTGTAACCACCGAACTCAACCGCCGCAACACTTATCAGGGCATCAGATACATACGCTAAATACCATCTTACCACATGAGAAAAATCCTCCCCATCCTCCTGCTACTGCTCTGCTGCTCATGCTCCTCTCACCAACGCTTGAAAGCAGGCCAAGAAATCACCGTGGCACGCGTGCCCGACAGCAACTTCCGCACCTACCTCCTCGCAGGCGGCCTTGTCAAACCTTACGAAGGACCTCTCAGCGGCAGCAACCGCCTCACTGCACGGCAGGAATGGGTCGAGACCACACCTCTCGGACGTAGCACACAGCTCATCGATTGCCACCGCAAAGATATCGCCTCGCTCCAAGGCATCGAGCTGTTCCCCAACCTAGTCATACTCATCTGCAGCGAAAACCCCATAGGTCGGCTCGACATGCGACACAACCCCAAACTGAAACAACTCGTCGCCATCGAGACCCCCTTGCGTTCGCTCGACATCAGCCACAATCCCGAACTAAAAGTACTCAACATCAGTTTCCATCAACTGCGCAGGCTCGATGTCAGCCACAACACCCAGCTGGAGGAGCTACTCTGCATCTTCGCCCCTGGCATCACCTCGCTCGATCTCTCGCACAACCCTAACCTCCGCACCCTATACATCCGCCAGACCAACATGCAACTCGTCGACCTCCGACGTAACAATGCCTTCCATGCCCTCCACGCCCTAGAAACTCCGCTGGAATACATCGTCGTGTCGCCCCAGCACAACTTGGACAGCATCACCGCCTCGGTCGAAGAGGGCGTGCAGGTGCTCACCCTTGCCCCGTCAGCCAAGCTGCCCAAGACACAGCACTTAGACCTGCCCGATACGCTCCCAACTCTCACCCCACAACACCAATCACGCACCCAGCGAGTGATGACCCATGCCCAAGCCGCAGCCGAAGGCATCAACGAGGAATACCTTCGTGAAGTGGAATACCGTCCCGCTTGGACTATCGACACCGTCACCAAGAGTTTCGAGCAGTGGGGAATGATACGGTCCGACAAGCAGTTGGTGCAGTTCATCCTCACATGGAAGATTTTCCTCGAAGGCATATCGGAAGAGATGGCAGCACAGAACTTCGAGTTTGACAAGCCCTATCGCGGCCACTGCGTCGTTTTCTTTGCCGAAGACGGTTACGCCGACTACTTCCTCTATAACTTCCTGGGCGACGAACGTCCCACCGAAGAGCAGCAACGCCGCTTTGAACAGGTGTTGCAGCGGTATATCGAAAATAACCCTATCGGCTTCTACGGCTCCCGCAAGTTCAGCCAATGCGGCGGCATCGGCTTCCAACCCAGCTCCATCAAAGCAGAAGAGGAATAAAACACTCTCTAGTACAGGATACCAAACATCCAGAGAGGAATCTTATTCCTAAATCCTGTCTCAATATCGTCGGCAGCGATAAAACTATTCTCTACATCGGCAATCTGCTCAAAGGTCTTGTTCTTGCCTCCTACTTCAAATAGGAGTTTTCCATCAACTAAGAAATCACCTTTGGGGGGGATATTAATAGCATAATTTACTGACAATTGATTGAAGAAGAAGGTCTCGCGCATACCTCCCACATTAACAGAAGGACAAACAACGTACATTAAGTTGGTGTTATTGAGAAATACTTTGTCGGGTTTCGACAAATGCTTATAACTTTTAGAGTCACTCGTAGCAAGGGAAAGAATTTTGGCACGGTCTAAAGCATAAAGCATTCTCAAGCCCTGCATAAATGCAAAGATACAACTTTTTATCCATACGCAGATAAAAATATGTGCTATTTTTATCTTCTTACGGACAAATTGTATAATATATCTCCTATTGTGAACAACCCCATCTAAGCAGCCAATGCGGCGGCATCACCTTCCAGCTCGGCACCATCGAGGCCGATGCCGACTAACCCTACCCCTACCCTATCCAAACTATTAAATCCCCATCCACTCGACACTCTCCCCACACTATCCAAGCCACTCAATCGCCATCCACCCGACATCCTCCCGTCATGCCTCAAGCCTGCCTATGCCCTTTCTGCGCTCCTTATTCTACCCTTCATCACTCCATACTCGAATCCCTAAGCGAAAAAGCGGTATCTATGAATTGCCGATGGCGTGATTTTCACCCTAAGTCATAGTAGAATTAGGCCCTCATCAAGGTCAGAGAATTAATGTAATGGAGAAAATAAAAGGGCTTAATATATTGTGCGGTAGCCGTTTGATAAAACAAAAAACAATAGGAATAAAATAATTTTAATACACTTTATAAAAAAATCGTATCTTTGCACCGCTTTTTGTAGTGCAAACTGATGTAGCCATGTTCGATTTTGAAACCACAGTGACAGAAATAGAATGGAAAGTTCGCAGGTTGGTAGAAGAGAATGCACGTCTACAGGCTGAGGCGGAGGAATCGGCAGAGCAATGCAGGAAACTGCAAGAGCAAGTGAACAATCAACATATAACAATTAATAATCTTAAAGAACAAAACAACATATTAAAACTAGGGAACACGCTGACGCAGAAGGGCGACACCGTGGAAATAAAGCTTCAAATCAATCGACTGATACGCAGCATAGATAAAAGTTTGGCATTGATAAATTCCGCAGAGTTGAAGGCAGGGCAATGAAACTGCCACGCCAAGACCGAACGGCAAAAACGAACCAACAGGACTGAATGAATCAAATACCGGCAACCGTACATATACTTGACAGGCCCTATAAACTCAAGATAACCCCCGACGAAGAGAACCAACTCCGCCGAGCGGCAGAGTTGATTAATTCTCAGGCGAAGAGCTATGGCAAGATGTATGCCTACGGCGACAACCAGGACCTGTTGGCGATGGTAGCACTGAGCCAGATTACCCTGTTGCTGAAACTGCAGGACAAACAGCAGTTTCGCGACACACATCTGGAAGACAGGCTGACTATTATCAATCAGTTGCTCGACAAGGTATAGTCCTGTATCTAGCCTGAAACAGTTTGTAAACTCAACACCATTTACAAACCGAGTAAGCTCATGGGTGGGTAGGTTGTATGGCTGAGACACCCGGCACTCAAATCCTATCAGTTTCGAGTTTATCATAACTCCCGGATGGCTTGATGCAGGACTTTTTTCCAAAGTGCGCAACGGCAGGTAGAAACCCCGCCAACCAGAAGAGCCGAGAAAGCGACATCGTCGAAGAGAACAAGGTTGCTGCCCCCTGTGGCACGAAGGTTCCCCCAAAACACACTACAACACAAACATGATAGTAATTGGAATTATTATTGGACTCGTAGTAGGCGGCGGCGTGGGCGTATGGCTCACGACGGGCATGCTGCGAAACAAACTGCTCGCCAAGAGCCAGCAAGTGCTAAAGGATGCCGAAGAAAAAGGCGAAATGATTAAGAAGGACAAGATTCTTCAGGCTAAGGAGAAGTTTTTGCAGATGAAGAGCGAGCACGACAAGCAGGTGAACGAGAAGAATATCGCCATCCGCGAGCAGGAGAACAAACTGAAACAGCGCGAGAATACCCTCAACCAGAAGGTGGAGGACTTGCAGAAGAAGAGCAACGAACTGAAGCAGGTGAGCGAGAACTTGAACGGCCAGATTGAGGTGCTGCGCAAACGTCAGGCCGAAGTGGAGAAGGTCTACAACGAGAGTATAGAGAAACTGGAACACATAGCTGGCATGACCGCCGACGAGGCTAAGCAGCACTTGGTGGAGATGATGACCGACGAGGCACGCGCCGAGGCATCGAACAGCATCATGGACATCGTCGAGGAGGCTAAGATTACCGCCAACGAACAGGCTAAGAAGATTGTCATCCAGTCGATCCAGCGCACCGCAACCGAGAACGCCATCGAGAACACGGTGAGCGTGTTCAACCTCGAAAACGAGGAGGTGAAGGGCCGCATTATCGGCCGCGAAGGCCGCAATATCCGTGCCCTCGAGTCGCTGACTGGCGTGGAGGTGATCATCGACGATTCGCCCGACGCTATCATCCTTAGCGGTTTCGACCCTGTGCGCCGCGAGATTGCCCGCCTGTCGCTGCATAAGTTGGTGACGGACGGCCGTA
>CAMYZD010000125.1 GCA_947303735.1 uncultured Bacteroidales bacterium
AGCATCTCCTTCACGTCGTCATCATCGTCGCGCAGGTCCTCCTGCATCTCCTCAAACAGCTTCTGTACTACCCAGTGCGACTTGCCAATAGTGATGATGTAATCCTTGCCCCAGAAGATTTTCACCTCGCGGATGCGGATAAACTTGTTGCCTTTGTCGAAATAGGGGAAATGCAGAATCAAGAAATAGTAATCGTCATATTCGTCTATTTTTGGACGTTGGTTACTTCCACGGCAGTCCTCAATATCCAAAGGGTGAAACTGAAATTCTTCCAACAGGTAACGGTAATCCTCCTCGGTAGGATTGGTTATTTGTTGCCATTTCAAAGACTGGTATTGGATAGTCTCTATCATGGGGCCTCCTCCCTTTTTTTGCGATCACTTGGTGGTCAGTATTCTACATTCGTTTGCTGATTTTTTATTCAAACTGCAAAATTACACATTTTTTATCACCTGTGCAAATTAAAAATCATAAAAATGTGTCAAGCTCTTATGCAGTTGCACTAACCACCGTTGTTCTAAAATACAAAAAGTGGAGTTGTTACCGCAAGGTGCAACTCCACTTGTCTAACCATCACCCACTCTTTGACCTCTATACCAAGTAAAACTTATCGCTCCATCAATTACAAAATAGTTTTGTAGGGTAATGGATTTGACTAAACAATTGAGTGATATTCGTTACAAAATGACAGGGACCCATATTCCTGAAGAAGGAATATGGGCCCCTGGACCTTAAACGATAAATGTAAGTTAGACTAGAGTTTCCCTTCTTTCACCGCGCGGCGGATTTTTGACTGCTTCATGCCGAAGGAGAAACCCAACTGCGCGTTGATGGTGAAGCCTTGCGGAGTTCCCACGATGCTCTTGAAGCGGTCGAAACTCACATATACCCTGCCGTGTGCCGAAAAGAGGAATTGCTCCAGATAGTTATCCATGTAGATATCGCCGATGCCAAGATGGTATTTGACATCTATACCGGCACGCCAGCATCCCTCGGAAGGCCCGTTGGAGGAGGTCCCGTCGTCTTTGTTGTAGAGTACGGCCTGCATCCCATAGCCTACAAAGGGCATGACGCTCCATTTACGACTGTCGATGGCAATGAAGCCATAGTCGATATGGAGGTCGAGGGTGGAGATGTCGTCATAATTATATAGTGTGTTGTATGAATATACGGCCTCGATAGAGTCGGGACGGCAACGGCCACCGCCTGCGTACATTCCCATTAGGAGCTCATGCCGCCATAGGCCAGCCTCGAAATCAAAATAGAAGCCACCGCTGGGGGCAAACAGGTCGTGCAGGTCGCCATGGAAGAACTTGGCTCCCCCGCCTAAATTGAAGAGCATGCGGTATTGGGGAATTATTTTCTCTATCGCGTTGGCGGTGATATGTCTTTCTACCATGATAGGCGTGATGGAGTCCATCTGTCGCCGAATGTCCTGTTCCCACCAAGCCACCGCCGCAGTGTCGGCACCATAGTAGGTGTCGTGGCAGAAGCTGTCGACCATATAGGAGAGTAGCTGCGTGTAGTAGTTCATATTGACGGCCCCGCCTGTGTCTATTACCAACTGTAGACGCCGGCGATGGAGCTCTGCCAGATTGAAGGCTACCTGATTGTATTTCAACTCCTGGGGAGTGCGATAGTGCGAGTCTACCCACGACATCTTTCGGTCGACATACAGCACGGCTGTCTTGGTCTCCATCTCCTTGCCGTTTATCTCGTCGGGGCGTTGCTCAACTTGCAGGATATACTCTAGATAAGAGTGCTCATCGCCCACGCTCTCGTTCATCAGCGTGAAGTCGTTCCACGTCAGAGGGCCTTTCTCCCATCCGCGCAGGTTGGTGTTCTGCGACATGGCGGTGGCGGTCAGCGAAAGGCCGAGTACAATCAATACGAATGACTTGATTTTCATGTTTTTCTATTTTTTTTTATTGTCGATTAGTTTTCTTATTCACAATGTGCACGACCTGTCATCAGTGAGACACCCAATTGCAGGTTGAAGGTGAATCCTGTGGGACTCCCAATGACCTGCTCGAAGCGGTTGTAGGTGGCATAGAGTTTGGTATGGAACGATACAAGGTCGTGTCGGGCGTTGTAACGAAATCGGCAGAGGAGTTCGTTCAACTCCACTTGGTTGGAGATGTTGTAGTGGAAGTCTACTCCCACATGCAGGCAACCGTCGGATGGACCGTGCGAACTATCGTCCATCCCGTTGTAGTAAAATTTCTGCCTGCCGAAGCCGATGAAGGGTACGAGCCGTAAGTAGGCATTGTCGACAACGGCATAGCCATAGGCGAAATAGTAGTTGAGGTGAAGGATGGGGTCGCTAGGGTAGAGGTCGTTGATTTCCCATACGGTATGGTAGACCGTGTCGAAACAGCGGCTGCCTCCCATCGAAAGAGCCGTAGTGAGGAAGTGTCGCCGGTAGCCCATGTCGCCGGTGAATCCGAATGCCAACCCGTGCCCAAGATAGTCATGCAGATGCCCTCCGATGAAGGCGATGCCACCATCGAACGCCAGGCCCCATCGCATAGGAGCGTCACGGTGCTCGGTAAAAGTGTGGAGGGTCGTGGTGTCAAGTTGCTGCTTGACTAGTGCCTGCCATTGGCTGAGACGGACGCTGTCGCCACCTTCGGCGGTTTCGGCTTTTAGCAGGGCAATTTCTTCGCCCACCTGCTGCATGGCGTTGTCGACCATGTGGTCGGGGTCAATCAGTTCGAGGAAGCTTGCTTTCCCCGACATGAGATAGTTCTCTAACTGGCGGCGGTGCAGTTCGACCAAATCGAAGGCGCACTGATGGTAGGCAAGCAGTCGGGGTGTGCGAAAGGCAGGGTCGGCCCAAGAATATTCGTTACTCATAAAAGCCGTGACAGTGGGGTGAAGATACTTCACACCGCCTTTTTCACTCATCGAACCTTGAATCCCCATGTAATATTCCATGTGTGAATGTTTGTTCCCAATGGAACCGTTGGGGGCAAAGTCTTTCCACGATAGTGCACCCATCTTCCAACTGTGAATATTATTTTGAGCCTGGATACCAGTCAGCGAAAGGGCGCAAATCACTGCAATTACAAATACTTTCCTCATAATGACAGAATACATTTGTGAGTGCAAATGTACGCATTTATTTTCATTCAGACGAATATCTGAGTGTCCATTTTTTACACCTTCGAGTGTTTGAATAGCATCAGTCGACCAAATTTGAAACAAGGCTGAGTTTAGTTTCCCTCTACCATGGGTTCGGGTGGTGTCCACTCATTCTATGTTCCATATTTGATACATGTTCACTTTAGACAGCGAAACACGAGATTTTTTGCATTGTTTAGCTATTGAAAGACAGATATATACACCTTAAATGGGGTATAAAACATATCTGCGCCCTTCGCAAGGGAGGGCAAAGGCAAGATGGGGATTGTCGGCCTACAGAAAGTAGGGGAGAGGGAGGCTCTACTGATTCTCTTTGACAATCTGGTTCATCAGTTGGAGGGCGGCATCTTTATCCTTCTCTTCTGGGCCAAAGTTGATGCTCTTGCAGCCACGGCGTGTGGGGTCTTCGGTCACCCATTCGCCATAGCGGTAGCGCTTGAATATGCTCGTGGCTTGAGGATAGAGTTGCGCATTGTCGAGGCTGATGCCGATGTCGTCGCCCCAATGATATGTGACTTTAACTTGGTAGCCAGGTTCGCGTCCCGACAACTTTTTAGTCACTAATACACGAAACTCTTCACCATCCAGCGGAATGCAGTAGCCGTCAATTAATTCTTCTTTCTGATTATGGGATTCTTTTAAGTTGGTGATTCTCCCAAATATTGGTTTTTCTGATTGTATCATAATGTTTTTGTTTTGTAATAGGGTGTTGGTTATTTCTTGTGTAAATTGTTGTCCTGTAGTGTATAGTAGATGGGGCTGATTGGGAAGAATGTCTTAAGAATCGATTTCTTTAGCTTGATTTTACTTTGCAAAGATACTCATTTTTTTTGAAATGACAAAATGATTGTTGCTATTATGCTTTATATCGGTTGATTGCATGAGGATTGATTCGGAGGTAAATGTGATTATTGAGGGGTTAGGAAAGAGTAAAAAAGAAAGGCCGCCCGAATGGGGGCGGCCTTGGGTTGATTCAAAGTGTAGAGTAGAGTAGGCTTGGCAATTATTTGCGCTCGCCTTTGGCAGCATTGTAGAAAATCTTGAATGCGCCGGAGTTACGCAGCTCCTGTTTGATGTCGCTGATGAGACCCATCTTGGTGTCCTTGTCGGCCTTGATTGAGAAGGTGACGAAGGGGCGGTCGGCCTCGACGCGGTCGTTGATTTCGGTCTCGACAAACAGAGGAATGTCGGAGACTTCGGAGATCATGTCGTTGAGCTGGATACGGGATTCGGTACCGTATTTTTTCTGCATCTCACCGACCATAGGCGTACCTACGTTGATGTAGCTTACGAGACTCTTCTTCTCTAACTTCACGGTTTCGGTTGCTTTAGGCACCTTGATGGTGACATAGAGCGAACTTTCACGCATGGTGGTAATAGTCATAAAGAAGAACAGGAGCATGAAAATAATGTCGGACATGGAGCCCATGTTGAGACCCGGGGTCTCTTTCTTTTTCTTACCAGTGAATTTTGCCATTATTTTTTATCTCCTATCTTTGTAGGCTCAGCCTCGGAAATAGCAATGGGGATTGCTTGGTCGATGGCTTCGGCCTGTGAGTCGTTAAGGTCGGCATATTTCCTACCGAACTTCTCGTGAGAGAGTTCGTTTCGCATTTCGTTGATGGCTACAGTCAGTTCATTCTGTACTGCGACATACATGTCATACGAGGTACCGCGGTCGTTTTGCAGGGAGATAATACCTTTCGATACTTTCATGTTGCCCAGCAGGGGGATATCCATGTCGATCTTCTCAGGCAGGTTGGGGTCGTCGTTAGGATTTCCGAGGAATTCTTTTGCACGGTCCTTGAGGTCAGCGATATCGCCAACTTCGCCATTGAAGAGCAGACGGTCCTTGCTGTTGATTTTGACTACGAAGATATTACGTTCCTTAATCTCTGGTGGTTTTTCCTGGTTGGGAGGCAGAGGTGGCGGCAAACGACGTGCAATACCCTGATCTGTGTTGATGTTGGAGACCAATAGGAAGAAGGCCAACAACAAGAACGAGATGTCGG
>CAMYZD010000126.1 GCA_947303735.1 uncultured Bacteroidales bacterium
TTGCGTTATTATGGACGTGAGAACAAAAGATCCATTTGAAGAACTACTCCACCGCTACCGCGGGCTGTTGTTTACCCTCTGTAGCCACTTTCGCCACAGGGGGTTGGATACCGATGACTTGATACAGGAGGCAACCATCGCTTTGTGGCGGGCTCAGGAACGGCTGCTGGCCCTGAGCGGTGCTCCCCAAGCGGCATTGACTTGGAAGATTGCCCGCAACGCGGTGATTGACACCCTGCGGCGCATCGAGGACAACGAGGCTCTGCCGGAGAGCTACGACCAGAGAGAGGAGGATCGCTCTTTGGTGGAAGAACTCCACGAAGTGATAGCCCAACTCAATGAACCCGACCGCACAATCGTGAAGATGAAACTGGAGGGTTACTCGTACAAGGAGATTGCCCAAGAGCTGGAGATGACAGAGAAGAATGTGAGTGTGAGACTGGTGCGCGTGAAAGACACAATAAGAAAAGAAATGACAAAATAAAAGATATTATGAACGAGAAACGCTTTGAAGAAATATGGGAGATGGCGGAGGCTGAGCATTACAGTCACCGACTGGCAGCCGAATACCCCGCCTGGCGGGCAAGACGCAACCGTGTGGCAGGCTTGGCGCTGCTGACATTGATGGCTGCGGGTGTGGGTCTGCCTTTGCTGCGGAACAGCTCTCTGCCGGCCGCACAGCACGAGGGCTACACCGCCGCAGTCAGCAACCGCACTGACATCACCGACCAATACTGGGTCAACATGGCTGACGAACTGCTAATGAGTGTTTGAAAGAAAGGGGGAATAAGGTTATGAAGAAAATGATATGGATTATGCTGCTGCCGCTGGTCATGCTGACAGGCTGCTCCCACGAAAAGAAGGAGATGAATGTCAGCGCGCTGTACCAACACTATGCCGAACGAGAGAATTTGTCGGTAGCACAGGTGAACGGGTTTGAACTCAACGACTCGGTGTGCGTGGATGTGGTACTGATGCAGGCCGACAACGAGGAGGCCTGGCAGCAGTTGAAAGAGGAATTCAACATCCGCGGCGACGAGGGTACGGTGAGCTGGCTTGGCGAATCGGAGAACCCCGCCATCCGCACCCAATGGAACGGCACTCCTGTGATGAGAGTGATAGCATCCCTCTACAAACACACCATAGGCATCTACCGCATCGACAACGAGACGCAATACGACGCCATTGTGGAGTACCAGCTTGAGAAAACAAAAAAAGGAACAAAATAAAAATAAATCATATGAAAAGAACATCGAAACTTATCATGTTGCTGACCGCGCTGGCCCTCTTTTCCGCAGCCTGCGAGAAACCAGAAACGCCCAATGGCGGCAGCAGCGACAACAACGACCCGAAAGAGCGTGTCATCGTTTACTCTGTTGGTAAGAACGAGAACCGCCAGACGCTGAAAAACGATGCCGAGTGGGACGCCATGCTGGAAAAGCTGTGCGACCGGGCGCAGGACGGCAGCGAGGTGGTATTCTACAATATGAGCCAGACAACCTATCTGCAAAGCAAGGGCAAGGGCAACGGATCTTCGACGTCGAACAGAACCATCAACACCACCAGCCGCGAGGAGATGAAGAAATGGATGAAGGATATGGAGAAGCAAGGACTCACCGTGAGGGTGACCTACAATGACAGCACCCGAACCTGGCACGGCGAAGCCTATGCCACAGCCCCGACCACCGACACCGACGACAATCTTATCGGCACATGGCGCTTAAACTGCATGGTGGTGACACAGACCGACGGGAACGACCATCTGCTGAGCAGCGACCTCTTTGCCCCCGAAGAAGGCAGCACGATGTACTACTCGTTCTACAACGACGGCACGCTGACCATTACCATTGTCAACAGCATAGACAGCGTTGCGGATTCCGGCACCTGGACCCTTTCGGACAACGGAGAGCTCTGCTCCGAGATGATGCCAAACGGTGTTAACTGGAATGTCAGCTGGATTACCTCCAACTCCATGATTCTTTCGCACAGCAACCTCGGCACCGAAACCGAAGAAGGCAACTACTTCTATCAGCTGCAGTTCGACGCCGTAACCTCTGAAAAAAAATAAAAAAAAATTGTGTGCCTGTAGTTTTTCCCCGACTTGTTTCGTTCTTATGGTCGAGTTAAACAAACAAATCAAACAACAAGCAAAGTAAAAAATCAAATTAATCAATCATTTTAAAATTACAACAACAATGAAGAAAAGAATTTTTATCGCCACCGCCGTTGCCCTGATGCTCGGCATGACCGCCTGCCAGAAAGAAGTGATCACCCCCAACAATCCTTCTATTCCCGGTAACCCCGATGTGAACACCACTATGGTGAAGTCCACTGCTGACCTTATCGGCACTGACTGGACGGCCACCCTCAACCTCACCGACCTGCTCTATGCTATGACTGGCATGAACCTCAGCGACTTTGGCTGCGACACCGTTATCGGCATCGACTCCGCTATGGTTTTCCACATTGAATTCGACTCCACCTACGCCCATATCACCTTCAGCGAGAACATGAACATCTTCAATGTTACCGAAATCGCCGGAGAATACACTATCGAACAGATTGAGCAGATGGACCTCGCCTACACTTACAACAGCACCAGCCACACCGGCACCTTGACTGCTGTGGGAGTTGACGAGAACAATGTGCCCATCAACTATCAGATTGCCTTCACCTACAGCGAGACTGACGACACCATCACCATCAATTTCCTGTTCGCCAACGCCGAAGATGAGGACACCACCATCAGTTTCCCTCTGGTGTTCCACCGCGATATCTAAACAATCTAAGAGAGACAAATTAGTAGTTTAGAACTGAGAATTGATTTATACTGCAACTGTCACAGGAACGAGAGTTTGTTCACTGTGGCAGTTGCGCTTTTATTGCCGCCATAGTAGGCAGTTAGGGTCCGGAATCGAGAATTTGGTTCTTGGTATTGTTTTTTTGCGTATCTTTGCATATTGTTAACACCCTACTAAGAGCACCTGAACATGAACAATATCACCATTGTCGGAGCCACTGAGAACAACCTGAAGGATGTCTCGCTCGAGATTCCAAAGGGAAAGATTACCGTCTTCACCGGAGTGTCGGGGTCGGGGAAATCGTCGCTGTGTCTCGACACCATTGCGGCCGAGAGCCGACGGGAACTGAACGAGACATTCCCGAGCTTTGTGCAGCAGTATCTGCCCAAGTATGGCCGCCCCCATGTGGAGCGTATCGAGAACATGCCTGTGACCATCGTCATCGACCAAAAGAAGCCTGCTAATAACAGCCGCTCGACAGTGGGGACCTACACGGACATCTACGCCCTGCTGCGGCTGCTGTTCTCACGCATCGGCGAGCCGTTTGTGGGCTACAGCGACACATTCTCGTTCAACCACCCTTCGGGCATGTGCCCCCGATGCAGCGGGTTGGGCGTGGTGACCGATTTGGACATCCACAAGCTGGTGGATTTCGACAAATGCCTGAACGACGAGGATGTGATTCACTTCCCCACCTTCACCACCGGCGCGTGGCGGTGGAAGCGATATGCCTACAGCGGCCTGTTTGACTTGAACAAGAAGATTAAGGACTATACCCCTGAAGAGCTGAACCTGCTGCTCTACTCCCCCCAGGTCAGGCTGAAGAATCCCCCCAGCAACTGGCCCAAGTCGGCGAAGTTCGAGGGACTGTACCCCCGCATGTACCGCAGCATTATCACCACCAAGGAGGGCAAGCGGCAGCAGAAAGTGCTGGACGGGATGACCTGCACCACAGAGTGTCCCGAATGTCACGGCACACGGCTGAACGAGCGGGTGCGCAGCTGCCGCATCAGGGGCAAGAACCTGGCTGATGTAGTGGCGATGCCCATCACTGAGGCGCTGGCGTTTGTCGATACCATTGACCACCCTCTGGCTACCGACCTGAGAGGGGAGCTGCACAAACGGCTGCAGGCCCTTTGCGACATCGGGCTGGGGTATCTGTCGCTGAGCAGGGGCACGGGCACACTGAGCGGCGGCGAGGCGCAGCGAATCAAGATAGCCAAGTATATCAATTCGCCCTTGACGGATATGGCATACGTGCTGGACGAGCCCAGCGTGGGATTGCATCCGCAGGACATCAGCCGCCTGAAGACATCGTTGCACCATCTGAGAGACCACGGAAACACGGTGTTGATAGTAGAGCACCACCGCGAGATTATCGCAATGGCAGACCACCTGGTCGATATGGGACCGGGAGCCGGAGACCACGGCGGAAAGATTACCTTTGAGGGCGGATACGACGGCCTGCTGGCCTCGGACACGGTGACTGGCCGCATGCTGCGCGACCGCACGCCTCTGAAACAGAACTACCGCAAACCTTCGGGCTGGTACCACATAAAGGATGCCGCCCTACACAATCTGAAACACATAGATGTGGAAATTCCCCAAGGGGTGATTACAGTCATTGCCGGTGTGGCGGGGTCGGGCAAGAGTTCGCTGATGGAGTTTTTCATGCAGCAGGAGAGTACCCCGTTGGTGTTTATCGGGCAGAAAGACATCGGCATCAACCTGCGCAGCACACCTGCCACCTATCTTGACATCTCCGATACCATCAGGCGGCTGTTTGCCAAAGAGGGGCTTGTAGATGGGCAGCACCCTGCCCACACCAGCGTCCAGCTGTTTTCGTTCAACAGCAAAGGTGCCTGTCCCGCCTGCGGCGGAAAAGGAGTCATTGTGTCGGATATGGCCTTTATGGAAAGCATCGAGACCGTGTGCGAGGAGTGTCACGGCAGCCGGTACAACCACGAAGCGCTGCAGTACCGCTATCGCGGCAAGACCATTGCAGAGGTGATGGACCTGACTGTAGAGGAGGCCATCGAGTTCTTTTGCGGAATGACATTTTTGCCTCAGCTGCAGATGCTGGAGAAGGTGGGCTTAGGCTATCTGCACCTGAACCAGAGCATGAGCACGCTGAGCGGCGGCGAACTGCAAAGGGTGAAACTGGCCGACAGGCTCTACAGCACCGCCATCCACCTGTCGGCCACAGAGACACGGCTGTCGGGCGGGCACACCTATATCATCGACGAGCCTACAGACGGGCTGCATCTGGACGACGTAAGACGTTTGCTGGAG
>CAMYZD010000127.1 GCA_947303735.1 uncultured Bacteroidales bacterium
GCTGCTGTTGCGATACTCCAAATGTCCGCCGATAAGATGTTCTCCCAGTTGGTTGCGCTTCTTTATCTCAGTTTCCGTACGGTGGTATCCCGAGTTGTAAAGGCTCTGCACCGTGTCCTCCTTTTCCTTCCGAGGAAGAGTTGCGTCGCGATTCACATACGAGTATGCCAGCGACAGGCTCCAACGCTGCGACAAGGCTATGGTGGCTGCTGCTCCACGCAGGTAGCCGTACTCCGTGAATGCGCCGCTGGGACGAATGCCCTGCGTGTTGCGGTAGATGCTCGTCTCCCATGCCGCCCTAGGGCCAAACCCCGACCACAGCGTCAGCCCCTGCCCGAATTGGGCGTGATATTGTCCTATCACCACTCTTTTCAAATAAGGATGATGACCATTTCCATCATACCGCCCGACATCGTTAATCAGCAAGCTGTAGCCGTAGAAATCAAACCCCTTTCGTTGGCTTCCGGCAAAGAATGCCTCGCCCGGGTCTTTGTCGCCCGACAGTTGCAGCTGTACCCGGTCTTTGTACTTGAAATAGTATCGCCACATCAGCCGCAGGTTGTCGCCCTCATAGATGCTGTCGCGGTAGCCTCGTGCCTGCTCTACAGTGCCTCCCACGCCCGTCACAAGGTTGCTGTGTCCATGTGCCAGCATCTCCTTCAAGGTGGCACGTTGGGATGTCTCTATAGGCTCGAACGTCACCAATGGCCGTAGCAACTCCACTGTCATACTATCAAACCCATTGATAGTATACAACTCCTCTGCACTGAGCAGCGGGCCATATAGCACCACATACGCCTTCAGACGTTCTCGTTGTAGGTCGTTCACAAAGGGGAAGTCGTGCAGCAGCACCATCGTATCGTTCACATTGGCAGGCTTGTCGCGATAAGTCTCATACAGTTCCATCAACTCCTCCGCCGTCTCGTCCTCGCCTTCCTCCGACAGCAGTTCCAAATAGCTTCGCCATGCATAAGGCATCAGCTCCTGTGCGTTGCCAGCTAAAGGTAGCAACATAAGCAGAGCAAATAATGTCAAAACAAGCCTTTTCATGGTATTCTCACTATTATCGGCAAGTGGTCGCTGTAGCCCCCAAGATACTGCATCCCCGTATAGGTGCGAAAAGGCCGTTTGCCCATATATTTTGTGTCGTCAGTCAGCATAAAGTCGGGCGCAAACACCTCTGCCGTCAGTTCTCGGTTGGCAATCATCTGGTCGATACACGACCAAGCGTCCTTATACTTGTAGCTGCCCTCGCCCGCTGTAATCTTGCACATCAGGTTGTAGAATCCCACCGCGTTCTGGCATCCTCCCTCAAAGCCCAACCCCTTACTGATAGCTTCCTCCTCGGGTGCTGAGTTGAAGTCGCCCATCGCCAGCACCAGTGCCCTGGGGTGTGTCTGCCGGATGCTGTCCATCAGTCCTAATAGCAGGCGGGCAATCTCCATCCGATGCCGCTCCGCCACAGCTCCATTTCGTTTCGATGGCCAGTGGTTCACAAACAGATAGCAGCTGTCGCCTCCTCCCAGTACTCCGCCCACCATCAGTATGTCGCGCGTATAGAATCCCTCTGAGCTGTCTGAAACATCTATTCTCCGCGACTCAAACACCTTGAACAACTCTTTTCGATACAGCAGTGCGCAGTCAATCCCCCGCCTGTCGGGCGACTCATAGTGTACAAACTCATACCCCTGCTTCCGCAATGGAGTGAACCTGCACAAATCCCGCAGCACACGGTCGTTCTCCACCTCCGCCAGCCCCACTACTACTGGCCATTGCATAGCAGCAACCATTTTGTATATCTTGTTGCGCTTGTCGGCATAGCGTTTGGCTGTCCAATGGTTCTTGCCCGTAGGCGTAAATTCCATGTCCTCTTTCAGCGTGTCGTGCTGCGTGTCAAAGTAGTTCTCCACATTCCAGAATGCCATTGTCCACCGCCCTTCATCCTGTGCACAAACATCGGTTGTGTACAAGAACAATCCAAGAACGGTGGCTGTGAGCAATCGTTTCATTTCTGCATATAGTTGCGTATCTGTTCGGCCATCTCCATGGCTTCTTTTGGGTCATTTCCCATAAGGGCATGGATGAATTCGTGTCCGGGAATGTTGGTGCGCACTATCACCTGATAGTTTCCTCTGCCCCATGGAATATTGTCGGCATTGTTCCATGTGACGTTCACGATGCTGTCGTATGGCACACGGACACCCGCCATCACCAGAAACCCGTCATAAATGAGCAAAGGCACTTCGGCAGTCCACAGCGACTCCACAGGCTCGCCATATTGTGTTGTTATCTTCTGCCAGTAATCCTCCCGTCGCTCATCCAAGGACTGCTGCACCTGCGGTTCGATACGATGCTTATTCCATATCATCAGTATGAAGGGTAGGAGGGTAAGCAGTATTGTCCCTATCGCTTCAAGTGTTGTTGTCATGGGTTTGTTGTTAAGAGGACTTCTATAAAATGAATAATATGGAGTTAAAAAGGAAGTTAAAGTGGAAGTTAAAATGGACAATACGTTTGTCTACAACATTGTTGCAAAATGTATTGCCCTCTTTAACTTCCCTTTTTACTCCCCTTTTTACTTCCCTTTTTACTCCCACTTTTACTCCCAACTTTTGAATTAATAGAACCCATCTTAAGAATGCCCCGCACCAAGTAGTTGTCTTGATGCGGGGCATGGGTATAGACAATCGGCTATGCCAGATTCATCGATTTTTTGATTTCCTCTATCTTGGCATCAAGCGCGGCGTTGGTCTTGTCAAAGCCCTCCTTGTTGGGCAACTCGCCTTTCACGCCGAAGTAGAACTTAATCTTAGGCTCCGTGCCGCTGGGGCGCACAGTCACCTTGTTCCCCTTGTCGGTGAAATACTGCAGCACATTGCTGGTGGGCAGGTCGATGGTCTCTTTCTTGCCGGTCACGGTGTCGATGCTCTCGTGCAGCTTGTAGTCCTTGATGCATACTACCTTCTCGCCGTCAATCTCCTTGGGCGGATTCTCGCGGTAGTCCTTCATCATTTGCTGAATCTCCTCGGCACCGCTCTTACCCTTGCGCACCACGCTCAGGCCGCCTTCTTTATAGAAGCCGTATTCAGTGTAGAGGTCAACCAACACGTCGAAGAAGGTCTTGCCCTGCTCGGCTGCCCAAGCGGCTATCTCGGCAATCATCGAGCAAGCAGCCACTGCGTCCTTGTCGCGCACAAAGTCGCCAATCATGTAGCCATAACTCTCTTCACCACCGCCAATAAATACTTCCTTACCTTCCAGCTCGCGGATCTTGTCGCCGATAAACTTGAAGCCCGTCAGCACATCGTACACCTTCACGCCCACCTTCTTGGCAATGTCGGCGGGCAGCTCGCTGGTGACGATAGTCTTGACGATAAATTCCTTGCCGGTCAGGCGGCCAGTCTCTTTCCATTCCTTGAGCAGATAGTAAATCAGTACCGACATGGTTTGGTTGCCGTTGAGCAGCATCCACTCACCGTCGGGGCGTTTCACGGCCACGCCTACGCGGTCGGCGTCGGGGTCGCTTGCGAAGACGATGTCGGCATCAATCTCCTTGGCCAGCTCCACCGCCATCTTCATGGCTGCCTTCTCTTCGGGGTTGGGACTGGGGGTAGTGGGGAAATTGCCGTCGGGCGTAGCCTGCTCCTTCACCACGTTCACATTCGTAAAGCCCAGTTTCTCCAGCATTCTTGGTATCAGCGTGATGCCCGTCCCATGCAGCGGGGTGTATACAATCTTCAGGTCGTGGTGCTTCTTGATGAGTTCGGGGTGGAGTGAGTTCTTCTCCACACGGTTGAGATACACGCTGTCCACATTCTCCCCTATAATCTCGATGTTAGCTTCGCCGCCGCTCATCTTCACATCTTCGAGCCCTTTAATCTTCATCACCTCGTCAATCACGTTGGTATCGTGCGGAGCCACCAGCTGGCAACCGTCGTCCCAATAGGCCTTGTAGCCGTTATACTCCTTAGGGTTGTGGCTGGCCGTCACCATCACGCCCGTCTGGCAGCCGAAGTGGCGCACCGCGAACGATAGTTCGGGGGTGGGACGCATCCCATCGAAAAGATATACGTGGAAGCCGTTGGCGGCCAGCACGTGGGCGGTAATCTCAGCAAATTCGCGACTATGATTGCGGCTATCGTGACTCACTGCCGCCTTGATGGGGTTGGCCGTGGGGAAGCACTTCTTTACATAGTTGGCAAGTCCCTGAGTGGCCATCGCCACCGTATACTTGTTCATGCGGTTGGTACCCACACCCATTATGCCGCGCAGTCCGCCGGTTCCAAACTCCAAGTTGCGGTAGAAACTCTCGTTCAACTCATTGGGGTTATTGTCCACCATATCACGGATAGCCTGCTTAGTCTCTTCGTCATACGAGCCGTTCAGCCAAGTGAGCACATTGGTCTTTGCCGATGCATCGATGTTCAGATTCTCGATTGTCTTCATAGTCGGGTCCTTTCTTTAATTGAATGATAAATATAATTTTTTCAAACTGCAAAGATACACATTATTTTTGAATTAGCAGAATAATTTGTCGAGTGGGAGTAGGTTTCTCTGGCAAACAAGTGGGCTGAAGCTAAAAATATGACGTTTTCAATAAGCCGAATCCATACAAGCCTGCTTATATGGTGAGGCAAGAAAAAGCCTGTTGCGAAAAAACAAACCCATCTAAGTGATAGTAAAAAAATAACATATAATAATGAGAAGTAAAAATGGAAGTAAAAGTAGAAGTTAAAGTGGAAGTTAAAATGGAAGTTAAAATGGAAGTTAAAATGGACAATACGTTTGTCTACAACATTAAATTGAATAATATGGAGTTAAAAAGGAAGTTAAAGTGGAAGTTAAATAGGACAAATGCTTGGTCGTCAACAGTATTGTCCCATTTAACTCCCTTTTTTACTCCCCATTTAACTCCCCATTTTAATTTTCACTTATCGTTACACCTTATTTTTTTAATTGTTACTAAATAAAAAGAAAGTCCCGATCAATCAACGGTCAGGGTTTTCTTACATCACATTGCTGCTCATCACGGTGGCGAGGGCTTCGCTGATGGTC
>CAMYZD010000128.1 GCA_947303735.1 uncultured Bacteroidales bacterium
CATTCATGGCCATCAAACGACTCCAATACGCCGACATTCCCGAAGCCAACCGCGAGGATGCCCAAAGCCTCGTAAAATGGTTCCACGACTACCGTGACTTCGTTATCGAAGGCTCTTGGTATCCCGATGAAGTATTCAAAGACATGGCCACCAGCCACGTCATCAAGTACCGCCCCAGCGATGAGAACAGGGAGCAGAAGTTCAAGAAACTGCCCAAGAACATGAAAATCTACACACTCGGGCAGAAATCACCCCTGTACAAAAGGCCTTTCGTCATTGAGGCAGGCAACTGCGCTGACCGCTGCGAGTCGATAGCCCACAGCATCATCGACTGCTTCAAGATACTGCGTATGGAAGACCGTGGCACCCCCATTGCCACCACCAGCAATCACATCGCCATGCGGTTCTTCATCCTCAGCCACTATATTGCCGACTGCCACATGCCGCTGCACTGCGACAACCGCTCCTTCTCGTCGGGTAGCAACATCCACGGATTCATAGAATCACAGTGGGACACCCAGGTCAAAAACTCCTACTCTATCGACACTGCCAACAACCGTTTCTTCTACGACCCCGACGGCTACCCCCTACCCAAAAAGCCTACTCCACTGATTCTAGCAGTCGAAAACGACCTGGTCAACCGCGAATACATACACCCCTGGGGCACAGGCAACGGCAACACCTGGGACTACATCAGTGCCGTTTCTGAATACTCCTACCTTATGTCCTACCGGCTGATACCCGATAGCTACAACGAGGAAAACCTCACCAAAGAAGTCTTCAAGACCACCGAAACCTTCCAGCGTTTCGACGAATACAGCCAGTACATCCTCAGCGATGCCATCGACTCCATCGCACGCGTATGGCTCCACGTCTGGGCCCGCTATCGTGCTTGGGCTAAAGGGAAATAACCCTTCACCCCATACACCCCACCCCGAGCATAGAAATGCCACACGGCATTTCTTACAATATGGTATTTATGCCATATAAAACCTTGGATATATCTCACTTTAAATGCATTAACAATCCATCAACCTCACTTTTTCGCATCCCTATGCGAAGATGAAACAATAAACGATTGAATAAGGATGGGATTTCACCCGAAGGCACTATAGCAGCATCATGGGCTGTCGTGTCGAAGACACGAGATGTGACGCAAGTCGCACATTACATCACAAAAGCCAAAAGCTCAATGGGTGTAACAGGGAACGGGGTAACCTGCCTGTCGTAGGCAGGCAACGGAGTAGAAATATGTATTACAAATCTGCATCGTCATACAATAAAAGCATCCATTTTACGTTAATACTACAAAAAATGAGGCATCACCCTTCCTTCAAAAAGAAGCAATACTAGGCGTAGGCCTTATTAAAAAAAATAGATACAAAAACCTTAAAAACAATTCATTTATGGGTATTATAGTTAGTATTATCATTGGCGCCCTAGCGGGATTTCTCGCGGGCAAACTTATGAAAGGTGCCGGTTTCGGCTTCCTCGTCAACCTATTAGTCGGCATCGTAGGCGGTTTCCTCGGTGGCAATCTGCTCGCATGGCTGGGTATCAACTGGGGCACCACCTTCGTGGGCTACCTGGTCACCTCCGTCATCGGAGCCTGCTTACTGCTTTGGATTGTCTCGCTTTTCGCAAAGAAATAATTTGAGGCTTACACATGAGAATTGTCTGCCCTCCGCAGGCAATTCTCGTTGTATAAAAACCATATACGCAATGAAACGCTTTATCTTCCTCGACTTCGACGGGGTACTCAACACTAGCCGCAGTTACAGGAAGTTTGTATCGTTTGGCGAGCCCTGGCGCGACGACTACGGTCCCTTTTTCGACCACGAAGCTGTCGAGAACCTACGGCGCATCATCGACGCAACCCATGCCGACGTGGTCATTACATCGACTTGGAAATACAAGGGGCTGGATGCCATGCACACCCTTTGGACCCTGCGCGAAATGCCTGGTTTCCTGCTTGGCATTACCCCCGAGGTGACATCCAATGACTTCTGCGTCCGTGGCATGGAAATCAACAAATGGCTGGCCCAAAACGCCCCAGACAACCCCGAAGGCTACCGATATATCATCATCGACGATAGCTCTTTCTTCCTACCGGAGCAAACACCCTTCCTCGTCAACACTTCCTCCGACGTGGGCATCAGCCGCGAGGATGCCGACAAGGCCATCCTACTGCTCGGCCACTACTCGGAAGATGAGGAGTGAAACCTCCTTCGTTACGAAAACACTCTCTACCACAGCCATAAAAGAGCCCGATTCACCAACAGATTATTCACCCCCACACACTACCCCACCCTTGAACGAACGCCACCGTAACAAACGACTTGCCGCCTTCCGCTACCTACTAGCACTGCCCAGAAGCCTATGGTATAACTTCCGCCTGCTGCCCATGCGCCAGGCGATTCACTTGCCTATACTCATTTCACACCGCACACGTTTGGAGAACCTATCAGGACGGATAGACCTCCAGGCCGACTCCTTGCGGATAGGGCTGGTAAAAATCGGTTTCAACACCTACCAACACACCTATTTCCGCCACGACCGCACGCAGGTGAACCTGCGTGGCCTGTGGGTGCTGAAAGGCGAATGTGCCATTGGGGCTGGTAGCTGCATCCACGTAGGGGAGCAGGGGGTGCTCATCTTTGGCGAAAAAACCAATATAGGGCCTAAAACACTGATTATTTGTCACCGCTCAATCGAACTCGGCCGCCAGACCCAGACTTCGTGGAGCTGCACCCTAATGGACACCGACCAGCACCGCCTCGAGGACGAGCATGGAACCTGGTGCAACGAAGACCGGCCCATACATTTGGGCGAAGGGGTGTGGTTGGGATGCCATGTAATCGTGGCCAAAGGCACTAACCTAGCCCCGTACACCACCGTCGGAGCAGGCAGCGTGGTGCATGGCAAGCACGACGAACCCCGCACCGTATTGGCAGGCAATCCGGCCCGAATGGTGAAGCGTGGCGTGGCACGCGAAGATTTTCTAGTTTGACGTGATTACAGAGAACTTGGGGCTTGCTCAATTCTTCATCCGTTCCCTATAATTTGCAGCCTGCCCTTTGCGGCCCAAGCGGTCGCACACGGCTGCCAGCAGGCCCAACACATAAGCATTGTCCCCCTCCAATTCGTCGGCTCGGAGCAGATATTTCAACGCCTTCTCATTGTCCACATCCACATAGCTCATTCCCAACAAATACAATGCATTGGCATCGCTAGGAAAAAGCTGGATAGTGCGACGTGCCACATTTCGCACACGTCGGGTCATGGCACTATCGGCAGCCAAGGGGTTGAGCCCATCTGGGACACTGGGGAGGGTGGCCATCATCGTAGCCTGATAGTCCATAACTGCTTCGGAGATAAGGCTCTCGATACCATCCGTCACATTGGGGAAAGTCCACCGATGGTCGCGCACTCTAGAGGAGTCGAGCATCTTGAGTATCTCACGCTCAAAGGCATCCCAACGAGCCACCTCGCCTAAGAAATAGATTTTGCCAAAATAGAGGTCGAGCCTGTCGGGATAGAGGGCAATACCCTCATCGAGAGCAGCGAGGGCACTGTCGGCCCAGTGGATTGCAGCATCCGTCTGAGAGGCACCAGTCTTGGAAAGGGAAGCTTGCTGACCCATGGCAAGGTTGGCAAAGAAATTATATCGGGCTATAAAAAGGTTCACATCGTTGGGAGCCTCACGCTGCCACAATTCCAATGCGTTGCGCTGCGCAGGGACGTCATCGAGGGCAAAAGCTTGGTCAAAGACATCGGAATAGGACTGGGCCGCAGCAACACCTATCGACGTGATTATCAGTACGAAAGAAAGAAAACGTTTCATAGACGGAGAGTTGTTTCGAGAGACAAAAGTACAAAAACTTTTTATATTTGGGTAAAAAATCGTATTTTTGCATCTTGTAACAGACCCCTCTACCCCATGAAGCTGCTTCTCATCACCCCACCGCTGACCCAGATCAACACCCCCTATCCTGCCACCACGATGCTCAAGGCATATATGCAGGCCCAAGGACACCCAACCGCTCAGGCCGACCTAGGTATCGAACTGGTCGACAGACTCTACAGCCGCGCATGGCTCAGCCGCTATGCCGAGCAGGCCAGCGACCCCGAAGAGAAAGACTATCTGCTGCACTGCAGCGAGGTGGTGGAGCCGGTGAAAGCCTTTCTGCGAGGCGAGGATAACACCCTAGCTAGCCGCATCGCCAACCGCACCCTGCTGCCCGAGGGCGCCCGATTCGACTCGCTCACCGACCTAGAATGGGCCTTCGGCACCAGCGGTACCGAAGACAAGGCACGCCATCTGGCCACACTATTCATTGAGGACATAGCCGACTACCTGCGCACCCATGCCGACTCTCATTTCGACCTTATCCGATATGCGGAAGAGATAGCCAACTACGCCCCCACATTCGACGAACTATACGCCGAACTGAGTGCCCCTGCCTCGCTGGTAGACAGGCTGATGCTCGACCTCCTAGAGCAACATTTGGAGACCGAAAAGCCAGGCTTGGTAGGTTTTACCATCCCCTTCCCCGGCTGCCTATACGGCGCCCTACGATGTGCCCAGCATATTAAGCAGCGACATCACCTACCCGTGGTGCTGGGCGGCGGGTTCGTGAACACCGAATGGCGCCAACTGAGCGATACTCGTATTTTTGACTTCTGCGACTTTATCACCTACGACGACGGGGAGCTGCCCTTGCTCCGCATCGTAGAACACCTTGAGGACAATAGGACAACTGCCTCACTAATACGGACCCTCACCCCCTCTTCACCCCATCTGGAAGAGAGCGACGAGAACCCCGACAATCAATCACTCCCTACGCCCGACTTCGGCGGGCTGCCCATGGACAAATACCTCTCCTTGGCCGAAATGACCAATCCAATGCACCGCCTTTGGAGCTGTGGCAGATGGAACAAACTGATGATGGCACACGGCTGCTACTGGCACCG
>CAMYZD010000129.1 GCA_947303735.1 uncultured Bacteroidales bacterium
TCACGCCCACAAGGAGTATCGGATCGTCATTACGGGTTGACGACCTCGCCCAGAAATTGAGATACAACGAGTTGATTGCATCTGTGTTGGTATCCACCGGAGGCAAAACAATGGCTTGGTAGTTGCTGAAATAGGTGCTTGCAGAGACACCGAAGCCAAGTCCACGGTTACCCGTGTGGGCGCCGGAAGTAATGACGGGGTGGCCGTTGTAGAGGGTAGCGTCGTTGAGGTGATGCCAGCAATGTATGTCGGCTGGCACCGTGTTGCTGCCGGTGGGCAAACCCTCAAAACCGTAATGGAAGGGGATGCTGAGGGGTATGCAAGGTGTGGTGATGGTGACCGACGAGGACAAGAGGGTGTCGGTGCAGTTGCCTGTGACACGGAACTCGTAGATAGAACCCTGTTCCAGGTCGGCCATAGAGAAGCGATGCTCGGTGGCTGTGGTCTCAGTGGCGACATTAACCCACTCGCCGGTATCGGCCGGATTGACGAGGCGATAGTCGACATTCCACGATGCTTCATGATAGCCGGGAATCCACAAAAGCCTGACAATGCCTGTTACACTTGTGTCGACAAGTGTGATGGGAGGAATGCAGGTGGCACGACCTGTGCAAAATACATCTTGGCCACCGGTGATGAGGCGTGTGTTGCTGCGCATTTCAAGGTCGAAAGTACCCAACCCGTATGATACATAGCGATTGGGGCGGGTGGCCCAGCAGGTCATAATGCGCTCTGGTGCATACTCTTGGCGGAATGAACGGGGCGTAGGGACAGCTACTCCGCTGTTTTTGGTAATTGTCACACTCAGGTTGCTGGTGCCGTCGTATTCAAAGGATCCCTGGTTGAATGGGATGTAGTTCCATCCTTCGGTGGGGAAACTAAGAGTGCCGCTAAAGACCAACTGTCCTCCACCGATAAGGTTAGGATTGGTGACACCCAACAAATCGGTGCTGGTGCTGTGAGACAGATAGATTTCGCAGTTGCCGACCTGGTATGGCTGATTATCGGCATAGTCGAAGCCGATGCCAGTTATCGTTTTCGGACCCGTGCCGGGTATCTCCGACGCCAGGAAAAGATGTTGCACTTTTGAGAACGCAGCACCTGCGTAGACAGGATACTTGGCGTTGGTCGCTGTCCCGGGGATGCCCAGTACAATGGTGTCGACCACCCGAGGGATAGTATCCCAACTGATGCAAGGCAGCTCCTGGGTACTGAAGACAATGGTGTCTGCCTCACCATTCAAACCTCCGCATTCGGCGGTGACCGACACCCAATAGGAGCTGTCGGGGGCGAGACCTGTCAAGAGCAGTTCCGGAACGGTGGTGACAACAGTGGTGAGCGTGGAGTCCTCGACATTGCGGTAGTTGACCACAAAGCTCGAGGGAGTGCCAAAGTCGGTGTTGTAATCCCACGTGAGGCGAGCGGCGGAGACGGTAACCTGTGAGTGTATGGCCGAAATGTGTGGACAGTGGTTGGGGATTTCCTCGATGATGATGTCGTCGATAAGGGGTTGATTCACCCCCCTGGCCTGTGGCATAGCTTTGAAGGCTATATGACCATGGGGACCATCGTAGTTTGCAAAACCCACTATAAAGTGCGTGTACAACGTTGAAGTGGCGGTGACGGTCGCCACAGGTACAAAGGTGTTGGTATCAAAGGGATCGCTCATCACGCCCACCACAAGGTATGACTGGTAATGAGTGTTGTTGTAGGGGAGGCAGCGCATCCAGAACGACACTTGCAGGTCGGATAACACGTACTCTGAGGGGTCGGTAAGCGGCATAACTGCAATCTGGCATCCCGTGTTTTGGGGACGGAACAGCAGGGCATTGGTACCGCTATGAGCATAGGTCTGGTTGTTGTAGACGAGTGGGAGTCCACTCATGTAAGAGAGGTCGCTTGTGTTGTAGTGCAGCCAACAGGGAGGCAGGTTATTGACATCCGACTGAGTGTAGGTGAATCCCTCGACTCCTTCGAAATCTTCAGTAATTGGCATCCCTGTAAGAGGGTTACACAACGTGTGGAAATGGACGGGCCAGGAGGCACCACTCTCGCCGCTGTTGCAAATAGCCACCACCACCAACTCATAATCACTGTTTGGATTCAGGCCGCTAATGCTTGCATGGTTGCTGTATGCATAATGGGGTGCGACATCGCCGGGAATGAACCCCGGCCTGCCAACATAAACAATCCATGTAGCGACACTGTCGTCATCATCCCAATCCACCGTGACGGTGTTCGACGTGACACCCGTCACCCGGACATGCATCGGTGTCAGACAGGGAGAGGCCACCCTGAGGGTTACGTTGTCGAGATAAAACCCGTTGGCAGTATAGGATGACATGCTATCAGGAACTTCAGCCGCCTTGAAGACGATGTACTTGCCGTTGCCTGTGTAATTCTCGAATCGCACATAGGCAGGGTGGATGGAGTTGACGGGCTCACCAGTGAGGTCGATGGTGTCGACAGGCTCGAAGGTGAAGTCGGTGTAGATGTCGGATGCGACACCCACCACCAGTTGGGTGATATTTGCTGACTGCGAACTGAGCTTGATCAAGAAATCGACCTCCAGGTCGGTGATGTTTACCGTAGTGTCTACACGAGGCAACGCCGCCCAGCTGTAGTATGTCTGTGTGGCGGTGAAGCCTAGCCCGACAGAGTCGTTGCCATTATAGGCTCTCTGAGGTTCTGGATAATTGAGTCCTGAAATCTGCGGCACCATCCCTTTGTGCCAACAACGACTGATGGTTGCCCATCTCCCATATTCATAGTTCTCAAAATCTTCGGTGTAAGGCAAATCGTCGTATGTCAGCGGTGCACACTCCGTCTGGATGCTGCCAAACAGCCAAGGGCTGGTATACCCTCCGCACTCGACAGCCACTGCATAGTTGAACACTGTGCTGTCGGGAAGTCCCTGGAATGTGTAGAAAGTGTCGGCGACAGCAGTGACGGTGTCGACGCCGAGAACGACGGAAAACCTGTCAGCCCCATTGCCACTCCACCTCAGCGTCACTTCGTTGTTAGAGGCAGTGGCACTCAAGTTGGAAGGTGGGGGACACCAGTGATCGGTCAGGTACACATTGTCGAGCAATGCGCTGAAAGTGGATGGAATTCGGGGACAGCGAATGGCTATATAGGTACCCGCGCCGGCATAGTTGGCGAAACTGACCGAATATAGCGTGACTGAGGGCAAGAGCACGACGGTGTCGACAGGGACAAACGAGGAGGTGTCGGTACTGTTCGACATCACACCTACGATAAACATCGGGTAAGGCGCCGACCTGACAGAGCTTATGGCATAGAACGACAGGACGAGGTCGCTCACATTGTAGTGGCTTGGGTCGACCGGAGGCAGTACAACGTATTCGTTTTCAGCATATCTATCGTAGCTGTAATGCTGCCAATACATACTCTTGCTTCCGAATAAAACGTAGTCGTTCTCGGTTGTGATGTAGGGATAATAGGTGTGGGAACCGCCATCGTTGATGCGTGTCCAACAGAGGGGGAAAGCCTCATTGTATGAGGTGATGGGAGACTGATAGTGAGGCTCGTTCTCGAAGTCGTTGAAGTAAGGAAGAGTGCTGAGGAAATAGCAGGGGGTACGGAAGTTGCCTGACGCAGCAACACTGGTGTCGCCATCGCCACAGATGGCACGCACTTCGACATTGTATGAGGTATTGCTGTCAAGGTAGTGAACAGTATAGAATGTGTCGGTAAGATAGAAGATTCTATTGCCGACCGCAAGTTCCCATTCCGTCTCCGTTCCTCCTCTGTGCCAAGAAATGTTGGCGCTGTCAGTGGATATTCCACTCACAGTAATGCCTGTGGGTGGCTGACACAAATCTCCTGGTGCCTGGGACCATATCTCCCACGGCATCAAAATAAACGTTATTAAAAGTAGCAATACTCTTTTCATCATTCTTTTATTTTTGTGCTATTAATGCATCGGTTGAATTCGTAAATTCGTTATTTCGCTAATTCGTTAATTGACTAACACATTAACGCATTCACACGTAACACATTCACAGTGTGGTCTCCATCGGCATTTGGCGAAAACAACAGCTTGAATGGTTTCTGTAAACCGCTAAAAATCAGCTTTCCTTACCTGTTGACAATGCAAAGATACGCTTTTTTTTTAAATTGCAACTTTTTTTGTGTATGCTGTGGGGAAAATCCATCCGTCTCCACTGCGGTGACTGTGCCCCCTAACCAAATGTGAGGAGTTTCTTTTTCGGTATGGACTTTCTGCTTCTTTTCTCATCGGCGGGCGGTGCGTCTTGGGACTGGTGCCACCACTCTTTGCCATTGGCTGCTCTTCTTTACCCTGTAAAACAGTTGTTTGTCCCGTGTTCAACTTGAATTATTGCTTGAATGCTTGATTGTGTTAATGCTTGAGTGAGAATACTCAGACAATCAAACAATCAAGCAATCAGTTCTACTCAAACAATCAGACAATCAAGCGAACAGAGTCTGCTTAGCCTTCAGCATTTGTCTTCAGCGGAATTGTCGCGGTCAGGGTAGTCCTCGTCGCTCCACTGCCAGCGGGCGGTCTCCGGTGCGTAGAAGCGGCCTATGCGATAGTCGATATTGGCTTTATGGGCTTGACTCAGTTGGTAGGGACGGCGCACGTAGTACATTTTGCCGTCTTTCACAAAACGGGCTCCGGTCTGGTGGAAACGGAACGGGACTCCCTTCTCGACACATTGGCGACGGAGGTCGAGCACCCAATCGTAGTGGCAGGGACGCGCCTCGCGGCCTGATTCTCCTCCTACGCTTACCTCCTCTATCGTATCGTCCAAATAGTCCACAAGGTTGATGGCCTCTATCAGCGGCGAGGCGATAATGGATTTGTGTTTGATGGGAAGCGAACGGAAGATAGGCAGGCGATAGTCGGCACGGTCTTGGTTTTCGACGGTGCAGCCCACCAGCACGTTGTCGTAGCCGTCGCCCCAGTCGG
>CAMYZD010000130.1 GCA_947303735.1 uncultured Bacteroidales bacterium
ACTCCCCATTTTACTCCCCTTTTAACTTCCATTTTTACTCCCACTTTTACTCCCACTTTTACTCCCAACTTTTGAATTAATAGAACCCATCTAAGGGGTTAAGGACAGAAGCGGGGCTCAGCAGAAAAGTGCGTTCGATTTTGTCTTTTCAATCGTTTTTTTTTGGGGGGGGATATAGTCCATAACCAACCCGCATATCAACCCTACTCACTCCGCTGTGGAGGAGAGGTGGTGACAGGAAAAAGTGGTAGGTATGAGAAAAAGGTTTATGTATTTGGATTTTTTTGTGTAACTTTGTAAATTTGAATAGATGTACACAATGTGTATATCTGTTTGAGATATAGTTGTTTTGTAGAATTAATGTTTAATAAATATAAATAGAATACTATGTGTGGAATAGTTGGATACATCGGGGAGAAGCAGTCGTACCCTATCTTGATTAACGGACTGCATCGTTTGGAGTATCGTGGTTACGACAGCGCAGGTGTGTCGTTGATCAACGATAAGGGTGAATTGTTGGTCTACAAGGCCAAAGGTAAGGTGTCGGCTCTGGAGGCCAGCGTGGCCGACAAGGATGTGAGTGGCACCATCGGCATCGCGCACACCCGTTGGGCGACACACGGCGAGCCCAATGCAGCCAATGCCCATCCTCACTATTCTCAGTCGAAGAATCTGGCTCTGGTGCACAATGGCATCATCGAGAACTATAAGGCTCTGCGTACTGAGCTGGAGAAGAATAACATGACATTTGTCAGTGAGACCGATACCGAGGTGTTGGTTCAGTTGGTGGAGTATATGATGAACTCGCACCATTGTGACCTCTATACGGCTGTGCAGCTGGCATTGAAGAACGTGGTGGGCGCATATGCCATTGCCATTTTGGAGAAGAGCCACCCCGACCAGATAGTCTGCGCCCGCAAAGGCAGCCCGCTGATTATCGGCGTAGGAAAGAGCGAGACGGGACGCAAGGAGTTTTACCTTGGTTCGGATGCAACCCCTATCGTGGAGTACACCAAAGACGTGGTCTATTTGAAGGATGAAGAGATTGCCATCATGGACCGCACGGGTCGGTTGGATATCACCAACCTGGCCAACGTGAAGCAGACACCTCAGTTGGTGAAGCTGCAATTGAATCTTGACCAATTGGAGAAGGGCGGTTTCCCTCATTTTATGCTAAAAGAAATTTGGGAGCAGCCTAACGCCTTGAGGACCTGCATTCGCGGTCGTTTAAACGTGGTGGATAAAGACGTGCTTCTCAGTGGTATTATCGACCATAAGGAGAAGTTCCTCAACTGCAAGCGCATCATTATCTGCGCCTGCGGCACCTCGTGGCACTCGGCTCTGATAGGCAAATACTTTATAGAGGAAGCCTGCCAGATACCTGTAGAGGTGGAATATGCCTCTGAGTTCCGCTATCGCAATCCGGTGATTCATCCCGACGACGTGGTAATTGCAGTGTCGCAGTCGGGTGAGACTGCCGATACGTTGGCAGCAATTCAGTTAGCTAAGGAGAAAGGTGCTTTCCTTTACGGTCTCTGTAACGTAATTGGTTCCTCCATCGCCCGTGCCACCGATACGGGTACCTACCTGCACGTGGGTCCTGAAATCGGTGTGGCATCCACTAAGGCGTTTACTGGACAGGTCATTACCTTGGCTATGCTGGGATTGGCCATTGCTAAAGAGAAGAAGACCCTGAGTGAAGAGATGTTCCACATGCTGGTGGATGAGTTGCAGCTCATCCCCGACAAGATGCAGTGGACTCTGGAGAATAACAAACAAATAGAACAATTTGCCAAGACCTTCACCTATTGCAAGAACTTCCTCTACCTTGGACGTGGCTACAACTATCCCGTGGCTATGGAGGGGGCGTTGAAACTGAAGGAGATAAGCTACATACATGCCGAGGGTTATCCTGCTGCCGAAATGAAGCACGGTCCTATCGCCTTGGTCGACGAGGAAATGCCTGTGGTGGTAATTGCCCCCAAGCGTGGCAACTACGATAAGGTGGTGAGTAATATACAGGAAATCAAGACTCGTAAGGGTAAGATTATCTCGGTCATCACCGAGGGCGATACCGTAGTGCGCGAAATGAGTGACTACTACTTTACCATCCCCGATACTCGCGACTGCTTTGTTCCTCTGCTAGCTGTCATTCCGTTGCAGCTGCTGAGCTACTATGTTGCTGTCGCCAAGGGACGTAACGTGGACCAGCCAAGGAACCTAGCCAAGAGTGTCACCGTGGAATAATGTGCGGGCAGCCTGACAATGATCAGCAACAGGTCATAAACCTCGAGGGGGGACGGCACTTGGTGCTGGCCCCTCCTGGTTGTGGTAAGACCTTTATTTTAGCAGAACGGGTGGTGCGGGCACATGCCCATGGGGTAGAGTATGGCGACATGCTCTGCCTGACGTTCACCAACCGTGCCAGCCGAGGAATGCGGGAACGCATCAGTGAGCGAACTCACAATCCTGTGCCGGGCGATCTGTTTGTGGGCAATGTACACCGCTTCTGCTCCAACTACCTCTTTGACCAGAAAAAGGTGCCGCAGAACAGTGCAGTAATTGACGACATGGACTGCGAGAGCATCATTTCTTATCTGGGGCGATTGAACCCTTTGGAAGGCCATTCCCGCTTTGCGGCCGACATTGTCGACCTGCAGCATGCGTTGAGCCAGCGGGAGGCAGGCATGCCTAAAGATTTGATTGTCCATGCTGACCGTTTGGCAGACGCCGACTCACCCTTTGGACAGCGTAAAGTTGAACTGGCACGCCTGTATGCCGAATACAAGGAGACGGATTGCCTGCTGGATTTTGAAGACCTGCTGGAAAAGACCTACCTTTATGCTCTGCAAGACGAGAATCGCCATAAGTACAAGTGGATTCAGATTGACGAGGTTCAGGACCTCAACTTCCTGCAGCTGGCAATCGTGGATCTCTTCGCCACAGACGATGCCACCATCGTCTATTTGGGCGACGAGCAGCAGGCCATATTCTCCTTTGTCGGGGCAAGACTCGAGGCATTGGAGTACTTACGTCGGCGATGCCATCCCCATCTGCATCATCTGGGGAAGAACCATCGTTCGCCTAAGTATCTGCTAGACGTGTTCAACCAGTATGCAGTGCGGCAGCTGGAGATTGCTCCCAACCTGTTGCCTACTACCGACGACTCGCTCAAGGCACAGCCTCAGGACTGCTGCCTGTTCTGTGCCTGCTACCACGACCTGCAGCAGTTGTATGATAAGGAGGACAGGAATTGTCAGTTCGACGGTATGCCCTGTGCTCGCTGCGGTAGGTCGGTGGCCGATGAATACCGTTTGGCAGTGAATTTGGCACACCGATATGCTGATATGGACCCTGAAGGACGTGTGGCGGTGATAGTGCCGACGAATGCCGATGCCGACAGGATTAGTCGCGAGTTTGGCGCTACCCCACATTTCAAAATATCGGGTAGAGATGTCTTCACCACCCCTACGGTGCAACTATTACTTTCGCACCTGAATGTGGTGGCCAACGAAACCTGCTTTATCGCATGGGCAAAGCTGCTATTCCACCTGCATGTGTTTCAGGAATATGCCGCTGCACGTAACCTAATGCGCGAATTGAGGAGTCGCGCTATCTCACCAACCGACCTGCTGCTATACGATGGTAGCAGCTATCTGCAGCAGTTCGTGGGGGTACTGGATAATCAAGAAGTGGTGCTGTTCGACACTGAGACCACCGGGCTGGATGTCTTTGACGATGACATCATTCAGATTGCGGCAGTCAAGGTGCGAAACGGACGATATGTAGAGGGGTCAGACTTTGCTATCATCCTTGAGACTCAGAAAGAGATACCTCCTATTGTGGGCGGCCACGACAACCCGATGCTCACCGTCTACCTCAATAGCGAGCGTCTGCCAAGAGAGGAAGGATTACGACGTTTCCTAATGTATTGTGGCGACTGTGTGCTGGTAGGACATAACGTGGAGTTTGACTATCATATTTTAGAGTCCAATCTGAGGCGCACGTTGGCTTTCTCGATGGGCCCAAGGCAGCGGTTTGACACACTGAAACTGGCGCGGTTGGTAGAGCCAAGGCTTCGAGTTTACAAGTTGGAGAAACTGTTGGAGACATTACACTTGGAGGGCTCCAACTCGCATAATGCCATCGACGATGTGAAGGCGACGCTTTCGTTGCTCACCTACTGTAGGCAACGATGCGATGACTATATCGCTAGCCAGAGAGAGTTGCTAGGCAAGCCGGAGGTACGTGGAATGGCCTCTCGATTTAAGGAGCTGTATGGCGAATTGTTTATGCATACCTATAATCGTCAGTATGTGGAAGAAGGTCAGTCTGCTGGCCAAGCGGCATTGGTTGATGAGCTACAGTATGTTTACGGCCATCTGCTCTCGCAAGGGGTTGTGGAGCCAGTAGGGAAGTGGCAGCACATTGTGGACTACCTTTCGGTGGACGTGGTAGACACCACGTTGGCACCCACTTTGCGTCAACAACTGGACCGATATTTGGGCGATATCAATACCACGCGTGAGTCGGACCTTTGCGACAGCACCAGTATGCGCCAACTGATGCGAGAGCGCTTCTTCATTGCCACAGCCCACAAGGCAAAGGGACTTGAGTTTGAGAGCGTGGTGGTGTTCAACGCCACTGAAGGGGCTTACCCATATTATTACAATATAAGGAATAACGACCAAGAACATATCCGCGAGGATGCAAGGCGATTTTATGTCGCCCTTTCACGCGCCAAGCGTCACCTCTGTATCACCTATTCGCAGGTCAATCCCAAAGGCTATTCCAACAAACTCACTCCCTTTATGCAGGCCATAGCTGACCGTTTCACCTTCTTTGCCTTCAATCCCGAGACAGGCAAACTTGACAAGACTCCTATAGATAATAATAGTAGAGGACTTCTATAAATTGAATAATATGGAGTTAAAAAGGAAGTTAAAGTATTAA
>CAMYZD010000131.1 GCA_947303735.1 uncultured Bacteroidales bacterium
TCAACAAGGTGGAGAGCGGTGTCCGACTCCGCTATCAATACAAAGACCCCTACACGGGTGCTGAAGAGGAAATCCTCATCGAGAACACCGAAACCCGCGACCAACCCAAGAACAAAGAGAACGCCATGCGACTCCTCCGCTCCCAACTCTACGAGCGCGAGATGCAGCACCGCATGGAAGAACAGGCCAAAATCAAAGCCAGTCAAAAGAAAATTGAATGGGGCAGCCAGATTCGCAGCTACGTCTTCGACGACCGCCGTGTAAAAGACCATCGCACCAACTACCAGACAAGCGACGTCGCAGGTGTCATGGACGGCAAGATCGACAACTTCATCAAGTCCTACCTCATGCAGTTCGGCAACAACGCTTAACAAAGTGAAAATTGAAAATTGAAATTGGCTGCGCACTCAAATCACTCAAATAATTAAGCAATCAAACAGTCATAAAAATTTCAATTTTCAATTTCATCTTTCAATTTCAAAAATGATTCGACCTTCCACTCTTGCCGACTTGCCCCACATCATGGCGATGATCGACCACTCACGTGGTATCATGCGTGCTAATGGGAATACTACTCAGTGGGACGGATATCCTACCGAAGCCACTATTTGCGATGATATAAAAAAAGGCATCAGCTACATCGTGACCGACGACAAAGGACTGGCTATTGGCTGTTTCACCCTCCTCAACGAGCCCGAACCCACCTATTCCTATATCGAAGGCGGACTATGGCTCGACGACACCACTCCCTACCGCACCATCCACCGCCTCGCCTGCGCTCCCCAAGCACACGGTGTGGGAAAACAAGTCTTTGAATGGAGCGAATCGCAGGCCTCTTCTATACGCGTCGACACACACAGCACCAACCATATCATGCAACACATCATCCGGCAGAACGGCTACACCTATTGCGGCATCGTATACATGTCCGATGGTACACCCCGCGATGCCTACCAAAAGATGATGTACCATGAAATAGACCCTACCCTCAGGGAATATGTCATGCAGCTCATACTTCCCCGCTACGAACAGTTCGACAGCGCCCACCAACCCGACCACATCCTGCGTGTCATGGCCCAGAGCCTCGAATTGGCAAAATACTACCCTCAACTCGACAAAAACATGGTGTTCACTATCGCAGCTTTTCACGACCTCGGAGTTTGTGAAGGGCGCGAACTGCACCACCTCGTCTCCGGTCGAATCATCCGACAAAACGACGACCTCCTCCAGTGGTTTTCTCCCGAACAGATTGAAACCATGGCGCAGGCTGCCGAAGACCACCGAGCATCTGCCTCACAGTCCCCACGCAGCCTTTACGGCATGATCGTTGCCGAAGCCGACCGCGACATAGAGCCCCGCACCATCATCCTCCGCACTGTGGAGTACGGACTCTCCTACTATCCTCAACTCGACAAAGAAGGACACTGGCAGCGCACTCTCCAGCACCTCGATGAAAAATACTCTCCCAACGGCTACCTCAAATTCTTCATCCCCCAATCGCGCAACCAGTCCCAAATGCGGAAACTCCAAGCCCTCATCGCCAACAAGGAGCAACTGCGACACCTCTTTGACGAAATATACGAATCCCTGAAATAGCCCTACCCGATTATGAACACCGTACTCATCATCCTCGCCGTCCTACTTGTCCTCATTGGAATAGCCGGTTCCATCATTCCCGGCATCGCAGGCCCACCTTTCAGCTGGCTGGCACTACTCTTACTCAACTTCACCACAGCTGCCGACTACACTCCCCTCTTCCTTGTCGCCACAGCCGTAGCTGCCATAGTCATCACCATACTAGACTACATTGTCCCCTCCCTCAGCACCAAGCGCCACGGAGGCAGCAAGGCAGGAGTGTGGGGCTGCAATATCGGACTCATCGTCAGCATCATCGGACTTCCCTTCGGGCCCACAGGTCTCCTCGGAGTCGTCTTCTGGCCCTTCGTAGGTGCCCTTGTGGGCGAACTCCTCAGTGGCAAACAAAGCCGCGAAGCCCTCCGCGCCGCCTGGGGCGCCTTCCTAGGCTTCCTCACCGGCACCGGCCTCAAGCTCGCCTACGCCATCTTCGCCGCCTTCTTCGTCGTCCGCGACCTCATTCACTAGTCTCGACAAGCCTACAACGATAACAACCAATCCCTCAGAGAAACGGCAGTAACGCCAACGTCATCCATAGTACGGCTCTCGTCACGGGTTATTATTATTTTTTCATTTACTGGCAGACGATTTCCTATTTTCAACAGGGCATCAGTCTCTCTCTGCAAGGTATCGCTATCTCGCAACGAGTAACATACCTGAATGGCAGTCTGTATATCTGGAATATAAAAATCAACCTCGACATTGTCTTTATAGAAAAACACATTGTCCCCATATCGTTTATACAGCTGCACCGCCACCATATTCTCCAAAAAGCTTGTCTCTGGGTCAACTAAATTATCGAATATATTCGATAAAACCATATTACTTTTATCGAATATATTCGACAAAATAGGCGTTTTCATCTTTGCAACTCATCAAAAAGAGGTATCATCTATTATGAACGACACCCCTACTATGCTTAATTAACCACCTTATGAGAATTTTTGCAGACTTTCAAGGCTTCCTCACCGGAACAGGACTAAAACTTGCCTACGCCTTCTTCGCCGCCTTCTTCTTCAGGCTCCTCTCTTGTAGAATCCCCTTTATCCCACGAGTTCATCACTCGTCATCGCTGTCGAAGGGCAGTGTGGGGTCGGCTAGTTCCAACAGGTATTTGCACAATGCTCTGAATGGCCAGAAAAGTGGGTTGATTTCCTTGTTATAGTATGGATGGTTGTAGTCGTTGACTATATGGTAACTCTCTCTTGTGCGGTGCTCTAGGTTGTAAATGGCAGGGGGAGAAGTGAAATATTCGTTGTCAAGACACAGCGTGTCTATCCCTGCCTCATTGGCAAGTTCCACAATACGATTATGCTCCGCTTCAGTAAGCAGGCGTTCTCCTTCACTTTGTATTCCATGACGGAAATGCTCCAACCCAGGATACGTATTGTACTCTAATTCCTTAGCCACCCGCCAGACGATTCGAGCCTCCTTGCCATCAGATACCACTTTCACCAACACTGGTGATTTTTCATGCACATAGCTGCCTCGCAGCAACAGAAAACGCCATTCCTCCTGTATGCCCGGCGGCAATGGCTCATGTAGGTCGCCCTCGCCAAATCCTCTAAGGTGGTATGACACCTGTTTGCAACGCTGGCTCAAATATTTAGTGTCGGCCTTATGCGCCTTATCCATCTCTTCTGGAAACACAAGATATACAAACGGTGGATTCTCCGTCTCGACAATCTTTGGGTTGTGAGGCTTACCCAATTCTTGCTCCAGCTGCACAATTTCCGAGTAAAGTTCCTTATGGTCATCTGTCTCGTCCCAATACTGATAATAGTATTTCAGCGCACTGTCGCCTAGTGTCAAGAAGTAGTGATTCTGATACAGCATTGGGTCTCCATACAATTGGCAGTAATATTCTTTGTACCGTCTTGCCTTGGCCGTAGTATCGACAATAAAGCTTTTCCAAAGATCGTATCCATCACGATAATACAATAATACCAATTGCAAATTACCCACATAGTCGTATCCTTCCGACATTTCCTTTTTTTGCCATTCTCCTACATCAGGTCCCATGGTAACAGTCTGTCTGGCTCGTTCTTCTTCGTTGGCATATATTCTTACAGTCAGTGGCCAAGAAATATCTTTTATCGGCTTGCCTCGCTGGTATATCACATTGAATCGCGGCACTTTTTTCAGTACCCGACGTATCTCACGCTACTGTCGTGGTGACGCGCCTTCCATTACCACTTTCTTAATGCGACCCTGGCCGTCCACCCTTTGTATCACCACTTCAATCTCCTCATCCATATCGTCTGGACCAAGCCTGCTGTAGTCAATTTGCGATTCCACATAAGTCCTAAACAGAGAATACATATCAGCTCCATCATAATCTCCTCCATATGGAATGAAACTCTTACGGTTATCGTACACCTGACGCTTCTTCACCATACCTTTTTGCACCTCGTACTCAATATTGAACTCAAACAACGAAGCATACCCCATGTGGATATAGAACAGCAGTTCTCCACCAATGCACGACAGGGTGTCGTTCACCCAATACGCGAAAACGCCACCAGACGTGGCCTTGTCGCCAAATAGTCTTGCCAAAGGGTAGAAGTCGGTGCTGTCGCCCTTTTCGCCTAACCTGATAGCCGTAAGGAACAGGCTGTCCGAGCGGATTTCGAAGTACGCCTGATAACCTCGCCAACAGGCGGTAGAGCCCATTCCCCACATGTCATCCGGCCTCGGGTGCGTCTCGTCAAAATAGCCCTCTAGGGGGTTGCAAAACAGGTGCAGCGTATCATTACCCACCACTAAGATATCAGGAATCTGAGCCGTTGCCTGAGCAGAGTTTGGCATCCCTACCCACAAAACAGCCACAAGCAAAATCAATTTATTTCTTGTCTTCATATTTGTTTGCGTTTGCAAAGATACAATTTTTTTTGTGATTAGCAGCATAAAAATGTTCATTCTCGACATTTTTTGTATATTTGCACAGTGGTCGGTTTGAAATAGTGTTGAACTAATGGAGGCAGAACGAAGGCACGGCGAAGCGACGGCGACATCACTTCTTCAGAACAGACAAGGAATTATTAACCCCAAAAAAAGATATTATTATGGCAACTCTGAAAAACAATTTGATTGTACTGAAAGGGAGATTGAAAAAGGATGGCATGACTTTCTATCAACGCGGAGAGACGACGGTTCTGAGGTCGTCCACCAGCAGTCAGCCCCATCGCCGCACACACAAGCAGTTCGAGGCTCGCCAGCGGATAGCTAACTGCATGGGATTGTGGAAGGCA
>CAMYZD010000132.1 GCA_947303735.1 uncultured Bacteroidales bacterium
GAGACACTTATTAAATTGAAAATTGAAAAGTGAAAATTGAAAATTAGTGACCAGTTACCAGTGATCAGTGACACGAAATTAAGTGATTAGTGATTAGTGAATAGTGATTAGACAATACAAATCAACATATCAACGTATCCACATATCCACATATCAACAGGTCACAGGTCACAAAAATGCACTCATATCACTGGTCACTAAAAAACTATTGAGGTAAGAACTATGAACTAAGAGTTAAAATAAATTGAAAAGTGAAAAGTGAAAGAACATACCCCGTCACTACGTGGCACCCCTCTAAGAACATACCCCGGCCTTACGGCCACCCCTCTCAAGAGGGGATGGGGACGGGGATGGCTGCCGCTTTCATTTGTCTAATCACTAATCACTATTCACTATTTACTAATCACTAATCACTAATCACCAATCACTAATCACGAATTAACGAATTGTTTTGTCTAATCAGTATTCACTAATCACTGTTCACTTAATTTCGTATCACAGGTCGCTAATTACTGATTATTGAGCACTTTTTTTTATTAATCAGAATATTTTTCGTACTTTTGTAAATTGCAGGAAAAGGTTCTTTCTCCTGCAATTTATTACATATCACTATACTACATTAAAAGCAATTATGGCAAGAGAAATAAAATTCAGTTTGGTATACCGCGACATGTGGCAATCATCGGGTAAATATCAGCCCCGAGTGGACCAATTGGTGCAGGTGGCACCCGCCATCGTGCAGATGGGCTGCTTCGACCGCATCGAGACCAACGGCGGAGCCTTTGAGCAGGTGAACCTGATGTATGGCGAGAATCCAAACAAGTCAGTCCGCGCTTGGACCAAGGAGTTCAACAAGGCCGGCATACAGACCCACATGCTCGAGCGTGCCCTCAACGGCCTCCGCATGTACGGTGTGCCCAAGGATGTGCGCCAGCTGATGCCCAAGGTGAAGAAAGCGCAGGGTGTCGACATCATGCGCTCGTTCTGTGGTCTCAACGACCCGCGCAACCTGGAGCTCTCGGTGAAGTATGCCAAAGAGGCTGGAATGATAAGCCAGGCCGCCTTGAGTATCACCTACTCCCCTATCCACACCGTCGAGTACTACATGGGCGTCGTGGACAAGCTGGTGGAGTTTGGTGCTGACGAGATAGCCCTGAAGGACATGGCAGGCATCGGCCGCCCCACAATGCTGGGCAAACTGGTGTATCAGATTAAGAAGAAGTATCCCCATATCTTGGTGCAATATCATGGGCATTCGGGGCCTGGTTTTGCCATGGCCTCGATTCTGGAGGTGGCTCGCGCAGGTGCCGATGTGATTGATACCGCCATGGAACCCCTGGCCTGGGGCATGGTGCATCCGGGCATTATCGGCGTGCAGGCAATGCTTAAGGAGGACGGCTTCCTCGTTAAGGACATCAACATGAAGGCCTACATGGAGACCCGCGCCCTGACACAGTCGTTCTTGGACGACTTTCTGGGTCTGTATGTCAATCCTGCCAACCGCATCTGCACCTCGATGCTGGTGGGCTGCGGATTGCCGGGCGGCATGATGGGAAGCATGATGACCGACCTGAAGGGTATGCACAGCGCCATCAACATGGCACTGAAGAAGAACGGCAAGCCCGAAGTAACTTTCGACGAGCTCACGGTGCAGCTCTTCCAGGAGGTCGCCTATATCTGGCCCATGCTGGGCTATCCCCCACTGGTGACCCCCTTCAGCCAGTACACTAAGAATATTGCGTTGATGAACATCATGGCGCTGGCACAGGGCAAGCCCCGTTTCTCGCAAATAGACAAAGACAGCTGGAACATGATACTGGGCCGCGCCGGTAAGCTGCCGGGACCTCTGGCACCAGAGATTGTCGAGTTGGCCAAGAAGAACAACTACGAGTTTTACGAAGGCAACCCGCAGGATGCCTATCCCGACGCCCTGCCAGAGTATATTAAAGAGATGGAGGAGAACGGTTGGGACCGTGGCGAAGACGATGAGGAGCTCTTTGAACTCGCCATGCACGACCGCCAGTACCGCGATTATAAGTCGGGAATAGCCAAAGAGCGCTTCAATAAGGAAGTAGCCCAGCTACGCGCTGAGAAGAACGCCGCCAGCGCACCCGTCAAAAGCGGTAGCGCCCCAGTGGTCACGACACTCACCCCGAACTATATCAACGAAAAGCACGCCAACTCTACTCCCGTCATCGCCACTGCCAACGGACAGGTGCTGTGGGAACTCGACTTCAATTCATCGGTGCCGCCCGCACCAGGCAGGGAATATGCTGAAGGCGATGTCTTCTGCATTATCGAAGCCAGCTACGCCTTGATGAACGTCGAGGTGACCAAGGCGGGCCGCCTCATCGACACCTGTGTGAAACAGGGCCAGATGGTGAAGAAAGGCGACATCCTGGGCTGGTTGGAATAGAGCTGCCCTACACGACTACGGGTAGATAGCATCTACAAAATAGACGCATCCCGTCAGACCGAACAGATTCGGGCATGGCGGGATGCGGTATGTATATCGGCATTGTAGCAAAAAATGTGCGAGGCCGATGAGAAGAGAGCCTTTTTGCAGAGAACGAGGGAGCCTTGGTGCAGCAAGAAAAGGAAGATAAAGGTCGGGAAGAGTCGGAATAAGTAGGTCGGCGCAGGAGTCAACACGATGCGGAGAAAGCCTCTGGGGGATGTGGTACTTTTGCATCGTCTTTCCGAGAGGGACATGACGGGAACGGAGGGCTGGCGCGCGAAGCCCGACTATACCAGAATGGACCCAGGAGGAGGATGCTTGTTCCACAACAAACCCGACTAAGGACCGGGCGGGACAAGGGAATATTAAACATTATGGCTATATTTAGTGGTATTTTCAGCAAGCAGAGCGGCTCTATCGGCAGTATGACTTTGCGCCGCGTGAACGGTGTCACCATCACCAGTGAGAAAGTGACTCGCAACACGAGCAAGACCTTTGCCCAATTGAGACGTTGGGTGCAAATGGCAAACATCACCGGCATGTGGCGTGCCTTTGAGGGCAACCTGCGCCTTTCG
This sequence comes from uncultured Bacteroidales bacterium, assembly GCA_947303735.1. Classification (GTDB taxonomy): domain Bacteria; phylum Bacteroidota; class Bacteroidia; order Bacteroidales; family P3; genus Colimorpha. Next base: position 3,034 of record CAMYZD010000132.1, read on the forward strand.
TTTGAGGGCCGCCGCCAATTGATGTCGGACATGAACAGGTTCGTGCAAGCCAACCTGGGTCGAATCCCCGTCTACCTCACCCGCAGTGAGGCATCCCAAGGGGGTGTAGTAGTGGCTCCCTATCGAGTGACCTATGGTTCGCTGCCTTCGGTCGAGGTCGTTGCCAACGGCCCCAACGGCGAGGTGGGCACCGACATCTCGCTGGGCTCGCTGACCATCGGCGAGAGCACCACCCTCAAGCAGTTCTCGGACGCCGTGGTGAACAACAACGCCAACTATCAGAACGGCGACCAGATCAGCTGCTTCGTGGCGAAGCAGAGCACCAACTCGGTCACGGGCGTGCCCTATGTAGAGATCGACGCCTACGAGGTGACCTTGGACCAGACGGACAATGAGACACTGATCTCGGAGTTTGACCCTGACGGAGTGGTATTCACCACAATGGCATCCAGCGACAAGCTGGGCATGAGCCAGACGGTGAACGGTGGCGTGGTGTATATCCACAGCCGCAAGACCTCCAATGGCACCAAAGTGAGTACTCAAGACCTGGTGGTGAACAACACGCTGCTGCCCAACTACCAGAGCGACGCGAAGATGCTGGAGGCCGTGAAGAGCTATGGCGGCACCACCTCCGACGCCTTCCTCACGCCCAACGTGGATGTCGCCCCAGCAGCCTAGGAGGATTGAGACGCTATCGGACGTAAGATAGAAGGTTTTCTTAACCTCTCATACGTCGCCGAGATCTGAAAGGGGAAAAGGAAAAGCACCCGTGTGTACGAGTGCTTTTCCTTGTTTATGAGATAAGTCCAATGACAGTTATTTCTCAATCTCGGCACGAACCTTCTTGAAGGCCTCGATGCACTGGTCGAGGTGTTCATGCTCGTGAGCAGCACTGATTTGGACGCGGATACGAGCCTGACCCTTCGGCACGACGGGATAGTAGAAGCCGGTGACGAAGATGCCCTGTTCCTGCATCTTGGCAGCATACTGCTGGCTCTTGGCGGCGTCGTAGATCATAACGGCGCAGATAGCGCTCTCGCTGGGTTTGCAGTCGAAACCCTCTTCCTTCATGCGGCGGAGGAAGTAGTCGGTGTTCTCGTGCAGCTTGTCCTGCAGGGTGTTGGTCTCGCTCATCATCTCGAACATGCGGATGCCGGCGCCCACAAGGCCGGGGGCCATGCTGTTGGAGAAGAGGTAGGGACGGCTGCGCTGACGGAGCATGTCGATAATCTCTTTCTTACCAGTGGTGAAACCACCCATAGCACCGCCGAAGGCTTTGCCGAGGGTACCAGTGAGGATTTCAATCTTGCCACGGAGGTTGTAACGCTCGGTGACACCGCGGCCAGTCTTACCGACAACACCGGCGGAGTGGCTCTCGTCGACCATGACCATAGCGTCGTATTTCTGTGCCAGTTCGTAAATCTTGTCGAGCGGGCAGACATTGCCGTCCATGGAGAAGACGCCGTCGGTGACGATGATGCGGAAGCGGTTCTTCTGAGCGGCCTTGAGTTGCTCTTCGAGGTCGGCCATATCGGCGTTGGCATAGCGGTAACGCTGAGCCTTGCAGAGGCGGACACCGTCGATGATAGAAGCATGGTTGAGGGCATCGGAGATGATAGCATCCTCGTCGGTCAGCAGGGGTTCGAAGACACCGCCGTTGGCATCGAAGCAAGCAGCGTAGAGGATGGTGTCCTCGGTGCCGAAGAACTCGGCAATTTTCTGCTCTAGTTTCTTGTGGAGGTCCTGGCAGCCGCAGATGAAGCGGACAGAAGCCATACCAT
>CAMYZD010000133.1 GCA_947303735.1 uncultured Bacteroidales bacterium
GATTATCATCCCGACTTGGGCGACGGCGAGGAATACATGTCCCGCCTGAGCAACCGGCTGGAAACCATCGAATCTGCCAAGCATTACTACGAGACCGAACGTCGGCGAGACCGAAGCCACATGATAGTAGCCTTTGTCTCTGGAAGCGTCACTGGCGTAGTATTGACAGTTTACCTGCTACTACACCCCCTATTTGTATCGGATCCCCCTCAAGTGCCTCATTTTATGGTCTGGCTAGTCGACAACCTTTCACTTTTACTCACCGTTAGCACCATTGTAGCCCTTAGCGTCCTTACCGCCATAACTGCCACATTGCTCCACTGCTTGTGGAAAAAAGACTATTCGCTGTAGTCGATATTCTGCAAAATAGTTACATCTTCCATAGGAAAACAGCTGTTTTTCCCCAAGGAGAAAAAATATTTTTCTCCATGTCATAAAAAAGTAGTATCTTTGCATTCTAAAATAGACCAGATAATACCACATGAATGACAGTCAGAAAATACAGTCTATCCGCGATACGGTTAGGAGAATAGCTCCTCCCCGCAGTATGGCAATCCTTTTTGGCTCGCGTGCCAGAGGTGACGCTCACCCTAATTCTGACTGGGATATCTTGTGGATTCTCGACAAAGAGACCCTTACCCAAGCCGACTATGATAATGTAGGCTACCCTCTTGTCCTACTCGGCTGCGAAATGGACGAGGAGATTAACCCTATCCTCTATACGGTAAATGAATGGCAGAGTTACAATGCAACTCCATTCTACGAGAATGTTTCCACTGACGGCATTAATCTTTTGCAGCCATGACTCCCGAACAGAAACAGCTGTTAGTACAACGAGAAATCGAACGAGCAAAGCGTCACCTGACCCAGTCCGAGGAGATGCTCTCCCTAGGTCATTGGGACTTGGCTGCCAACCGCCAATACTATGCCTGTTATCATGCAACACAGGCTTTGTTTGTTCACAGTGGTATTAATAGTACTACACATAAAGGTATGATTACTCAGTTTAGTTCTCATTTCGTAAAAACTGGAATCATTGACATGCAATATGGCAGCTTTCTCTCTCGCATGATGCAATTACGATTGAAAGCAGATTACAACTGCTACTACGATATTAGCGAAACTGAGGTCCGCTCATTATCAGCTCCCACTCGCAATTTTGTCAACACGGTAATAGCCTTAATTGATAACAACAATTATTAATCCTAAAATACAAAGAACACCATGAAGAAAAAATTCATCTGCCCCGTGTGCGGCTATGTTTATGAAGGCGAAGAAATGCCCGAGAAGTGCCCCATTTGTGGCAAGCAAATGCAAGAAGTGAAAGAGGACATCAAGACTTGGGCTGCCGAGCATATCGTCGGTGTGGCAAAGGATGCCCCCGAGGACATCAAGGCCGACCTGCGCATGAACTTTGAAGGCGAGTGCAAAGAGGTAGGTATGTACCTGGCCATGGCCCGCGTGGCTCATCGTGAGGGTTACCCCGAAGTGGGCCTCTATTGGGAGAAAGCCGCCTTCGAAGAGGCTGAACACGCCGCAAAGTTTGCCGAATTGTTGGGTGAAGTGCTCACCGACAGCACCGCACAGAACCTGAAAATGCGTGTGGATGCTGAGTACGGTGCCACTGCAGGCAAGACCGACCTCGCCAAACGCGCCAAAGCTCTCAACCTCGACGCTATCCACGACACCGTCCACGAAATGGCTCGCGACGAAGCCCGCCACGGCAAAGCCCTCGAAGGCCTTCTAAACCGTTATTTCAATAAATAATTCTATTGACTTCAACTAAAAGAGGTGTCCTCCACATAGTCGGGGGGACACCTCTTTCTGTTAGCGATTCTTTCTCCGAGTTCTCGGAGAGCTCTGTGAACACGGATTATTTCTTGATATACGATAGGAAGTCCAGGTCAATGCTAAGTGCCACGAAGGGTTTCATCAGCCAGGCCTTGGCGGTGACGTCGTCGATGGTCTGCGAGGCACCGATTATGTCACCCTCGCTAAGGTCGGAATGCAGCACGGTATACTCTGCTACGTTGAATCCCACCGTCAGATAGAAAAAGTCTACAAAGCGGAACGAAGGCCCCACGTAGAAGTTCTTGAATAGGTTGCTTCCGCCAAAACCAACATAGATACCCACGTCGTATGCAAAGTCCTGGTCGAACTTGCGTAACTCTGGAGTCTTGATATTAGTTTCACCTATCTGACGCGACTCATGGTCCTTGTTGAAATACTTGGTTAAATCCCAAAGCATGACTGACGCGCCTGTGACAAAATCAAACTCTATGTTGCCCGCGTTGCGGTTGCGCAACACTTTGTTATATGTGCCGGTCTCTGCTGCTGGCTGCAGGCGCACTTCCCAGTTGGGCGTGCGGTAGAAACGCATGGCGATACCCTGTATGGCACGCACTTTCTTTTTCTTGTTGGTTGCTTCTGCCACCTTCCCTTCGGCATCTTTCGCCCTTTGGGTTAGATACTTGTTGGCCTCTTCCTTGCGTACATTGTCCAACTCGCACTGGCGCACTTGGGCTTGCAACGAGTCGACAATGTGGCGGTAGTGGTCTCGGTCGGCTTCCAACTTATTCTTGTCTATCCCCGAGTTGGACAGGATGCTTTTGTAGAATTGGTCTTTCTCCTCGGCCAGTTGCAACTTGTCCTGCAAAAGGCGGATGGTACTGCTGTCCACAATTCGCAGCGTCACAGTGTCGTGTCGCACCACGGTCACCGTGTCGCGTACCGTCACCCGCACCGTGTCCTGCGCCCGTGCCGTGACCCCCAGCAATGCAACCATTAACAGACAAAATGATAGATGCTTTTTCATGGCTACTTTTCAGTAAACTTTGACATCAATTCCTCAACGGTCATACTCTGCTGTTCGCCAGTCTCCATGTTTTTGACGGTGATTTGGTTGGCGGCAATCTCATTCTCGCCAACGAACACCACGTACGACACGTGGCAACGGTTGGCATAGTCCATCTGCTTCTTCATCTTGACTGGGTCGGGATAAACCAGCGTGCTCACACCGGCGCTCCGCAGTTTAGCCGCACAGCCAATGCAGTAGGGTATGCTTTCAGCACCGAAGTTGATGAATAGCACCTGTGCCGACTGCCCCAAGTTGGCAGGGAATTTATCCAACTCGGTCAGCACGTCATAGATGCGGTCTGCACCAAACGATATACCCACGCCGCTCACGTCGGGCATACCAAAGATGCCCGTCAGGTTGTCGTAGCGGCCACCACCCGTGATGCTTCCGATGCTCACATGGTGCGCCTTCACCTCAAAGATGGCTCCGGTATAGTAGTTCAAACCACGCGCCAACGTAAGGTCGAGCTCCACCTCGCAGCGAGGCTTCACCTGCTCGATATAGCCAAACAGTTCCTTCAGTTCAGCCACACCCTTGCTGCCCACCTCGTTGTCGGCAAACAGGGCGGTCAGCTGTTCCAACTTCTCTGCTGCGGTACCCGTAAGCGCAAACACGGGGTCGAGGGCAGCTATCTGGCTGTCGTCGAGGCCGCGCTCGCGCAACTCGGCTCGCACATTCTCTATGCCTATCTTGTCCAACTTGTCGATGGCCACGGTGATGTCCACCAGCTTATCGGGAGCGCCGATATGTTCGGCAATGCCAGCCAACACCTTGCGATTGTTTATCTTCAGCGTTACCTCGATGTCGAGTTTCTGGAACACCATATCGATCATTTGTACCAGCTCTAGCTCGTTGAGCAGCGAGGTGCTGCCAATCATGTCGGCATCACATTGGTAGAACTCGCGGTAGCGGCCTTTCTGTGGGCGGTCGGCACGCCAAACGGGTTGCAATTGGTAGCGACGGAAGGGGAAGGTGAGCTGGTCGCGGTGTTGCACCACGAAGCGGGCAAACGGCACAGTTAGGTCGTAGCGTAGGCCGCGGTCGCAGATGCGTGGGGCCACCTTGTGATAGTCTTGGTTGAAGTCTACTCCTTCCATGAAGTCGCCTGAGTTGAGCACTTTGAAGAGGAGTTTGTCGCCTTCCTCTCCATACTTGCCCATCAGGGTGGAAAGGTTCTCAAGCGAAGGAGTCTCTATAGGCTCGAATGAGAAAGCCTTAAACACCTCGCGGATAGTGTCGAATATGTAATTGCGACGTGCCATTTCGAGGGGCAGGAAGTCGCGTGTACCTTTGGGAATGCTGCACTTCATCTCTGTAGAATGTTTCGTTTTATAAGTTATGATAACTAAATAAAACGATATTTATTGTGTATGGGTGGTGATTATTTCCCTTTGTCATACGAGGTGGGGTGTGGGTGCCTTTGGGATGGGGCGGGGGCATTGAAAGTGGGTTTTCGTTGGATATACCTAGTGTTCTCCATTGGGGAAACGCCGATGGACTGAAAAAGGAACTGACATATAGCGGAGAATGGGGGAAGGCACACTGGACGCACTCTGGATTCACTTCAGATTCACACTGGACGCACACTGGATTCACACTGGACTCAGGGGGAGGTGAAAAAGGAAAATTTACCCCCGTAACCTAAAGTGGTTGCGGGGGCAAATTGTTAGAGAATTTTCAGAGTAATCGGATTATTCAGACTAATCGGAATATTCGGAGTAATCGGAGTATTTCGATTACTAGTGACCTGTGACCTGTGATCTGTGAAACGAGCTCATTCGTGTCACTGGTCACAGTTCACAGGTCACTATTTTCACCGGACTATCAGCTTGCGGACCATGCTGACGTTCTCGGCGGTGATGCGTACGAAGTAGG
>CAMYZD010000134.1 GCA_947303735.1 uncultured Bacteroidales bacterium
GCAATCTGTAGTAATCCAATCCGCTGGCCAGATAGTCGGTCTGCCACAGCCATCTTCTGTACGGGCCGAAAGGCAGTAGCGTCAGGAAATAGTCGAGCACCATGCTCCCGAGGAAGCAAATCAACGGGCATATCACCACCGAGAAGAGCAACATGCTCAAATACTTCTCCAGTTTCGACGCGGGCAACATCGCAAAGTATATACCCTCCTTCTGCAGGTTGCACGTACGGTGCATACGCGACGGTGTCACCATCATGGACAGATATATCACACCAGCGATGAAAATCCAGCGCACCTCCGGCACTATTGCCGGCAAGTCCTGCACTCCACTGAGTGCCCACCAAAACAGCCATGCACCCAATGGCAACAAGGTAATAATCAGAAGCGATGTACCTGCATTACGCCAAATATTGTTGAAATCCTTACGGACGACCTTGCAAAAACGCGTCCAATCAAATGTATTATTCATGGTTTATTGTTTTTTATTCTGATTATTCAGAATATTCCGAAAATTCCGAATACTCCGATTCAATTATTATTTAAACAACTCTTTAATCATATTCTTGTTGCGCAGCACGGCGTTGAACAGCCCTTCGATATTAATCTGGCTCTCGACGCCCTCTTTGTTCACGCATACATTCAGGCAGCCGCCCGGCATCTGCTCCGTGTAGAGTGCCTCGGGGTCGGGTGCCATATCGTAGTTGAAGCAGAGCTTGCGCGTGATGGTCTCCACATTGGCATTGAGCAGCACATCGTCATTGTTCAGAATGATGATGGGGTCAATCAGATTCTCCACATCCTTCACCTGGTGGGTGGAGATGATGATTGTCGTCCCCTCGGTGGCGCGCTTGGACAGCAGTGTGCGGAAATCGGCCTTGCTGGGAATATCCAACCCGTTAGTGGGCTCGTCGAGCAGCACATAGTCCGTGCCAAGAGAAAGGGTGCAGGCAATCAACGACTTTTTCTGCTGGCCGTAGGACATTTCCCGGAACTTCCTTTCAGGTTCCACACCCATTTCCTGCATCAGGTGCAGGAAGGTGCCGTAGGCATAGTTAGGATAAAAAGGCGACAGGGCCTTTACATATTTCGACGGAGTCTCGTCTTCGGGAACCGTCACCTCGTCCGGCAGAAACACGATGTTCTGCAGCATCTCCGGCTCGCGGGCAAAGCTCACGTGGCCATCCACCGTGCAACTCCCTACCTGGGGCTCCTGCAGACCACTGATAATCTTGAGCAGGGTGGTCTTTCCCACTCCGTTCTCGCCCAGCAGACCGTAGATACAACCCGGATTGAACGAGAGATTGATGTTGTGGAACACCGGTGTCTTCTTGTACGAGAAGTCCAAATTTCTAATCTCAATCATAATTTTTTCGTTTTTATTTGTTTTTATTCGTTTTATTATTTTTGTCAACATATTAGTTTTCAATACAAATACAAGCTTATTGTATTGGTGTATTACCTAACTAATACACTGCAAAGGTACAACACTTTTTCAAATAAACAAGAAAAAATGAAAAAAAATTTTGCCACTTTACACGACAATACGTGATAACACACAACAAAACAGACAATTATTACATAAAAAAAACTTAAGTCCTGTAAGGATGCCGGTACCGGGGAACCGCTATTATCTGTATTTCCAATCATTTTTTTCTCGCAAAGCAATATTTTCTGTCATTCATCGTTTATGAAACTATTATTAACATTAAATATGTTTTCTATGCCTGAAAAAACCTTTGGTAATGACTACGACCACCGCGCCACAATACAATTCTTCAGCCGTTGGTGGAAACTATTGGTATGGGTGGCCGCTATCGCCTTGGTAGCCTCGCTTGTTGTTTCGCTGCTCATCACCCCTCGTTACAAAGCCACCGCAACGCTGTTCCCCACCAACTCCAACCGCCTGAGCAAGGCCGTGATGGACTACCACTACAGCCTGGACTTCATGGACTATGGCATCGAGCGCGACTGCGAGTACTGCATACAGATTCTTTCCTCCGAGTCAATGGAGCGCGATGTGTGCAAGCGGTTCAACCTATTGGAGCATTACGGCATAAGCCCCAACGACCCGCACAAGATGTTCAAACTCCACGAACAATACCGCGGCAATGTGAACGTGCGACGCACGGAGTTCCTTGGCGTGGAGGTGTCGGTGCTCGACGTCGACCCGCAGTGGGCTGCCGACATGGCCAACTTCATTGCAGCCAACTACGACACGGTATGCCACCGCATCCATCATGCCCGAGCACTTAACGCCGCCGACCTGATGCAGGGAGTGTGCGACCGCGTGGGACAGGAAATCAAAGACCTTCAGGACAGCCTTCGCCGCAACCCGCAGTACCAGCAGGGACTCTCGAAACTCATCGACGAAAAGTGCCATGAACTGGCCGACCTCGAGACACGTGCCGCCCAGACACAGGTGGACGCCAACGAGAATGTCAGCTACAAGTTCCTCCTCGACGAGGCCGTGGCCCCCGACAAGAAAGCCTACCCCAAACGCGCCATTATCGTGCTGCTCGGCACCTTCGGCGCCGTGGTGATGTGCATCCTGGCACTGCTCATAGTTGGCCGTGTGAAAAAAGAAGAAACAATCTGAAGAATCAGAATATTCTGAATAATCGGAATATTCAGAATATTCAGAATAATCAGAAAAAGTCTTTCAACCTTGCAGAACTCCTGGCTCAAAAGAAACAAGGCAGCCGTCATCGCCGTGGCGGTGACCCTGTTGTTTGCCGTGGCCAACGCGGTGCTTCTGCTGAAGGATTTCTACTATCTGTCGCTTATCCCGCTGGCGGGTCTGGTGCTGCTGCTTTTCATCACGCGCTTCGAGACCGGACTGCTCTGCATGGCATTGCTGACACCTTTTGCCATCAACATGGCGCTGATGCCCAAGATGGAACTTTCCATGCCGGTGGAGCCGATGATGATACTCTTCACCCTGATGTTCTTCTTCAGGGTGCTGGTGGCGCGCAACTACGACACCCGTCTGCTGCGGCATCCGGTGAGCATCCTGCTGCTGGCGTCGATGGGATGGATGCTGGTCACCACATGCACCTCGTCAATGCCCTTCGTGTCGTTCAAATACTGGCTGGCGCGGCTGTGGTTTGTGGTGCCGTTCTTTTTTGCAGCCGCCCAGATCTTCCGCAACAAAACCCGCATACGCCAGTTCTTCTGGTGCTATGCCATCGGGTTGATTGCCGTCATCTGCCTTGCCACCGCCAAGACAGTGGGCAACTTCAGCGACCTGCAGACCCTGCACCGTGTCATGAAGCCATTCTACAATGACCATACAGCCTACGGCTGCGTGATTGCACTGATGCTGCCGGCAACGTTCTACTTCCTTTTCAGCAGAGCCAGCAAGGGTTGGTCGCGACTGCTGTCGTTTGCCATCATGGCGCTGTTGCTGGTGGGCCTGTTCTTCTCCTACTGCCGAGCCGCCTGGCTGAGCGTGCTGGGTGCCATTGGCGTGTATGTGCTGATACGCATGGGAATGAAGGTGAAGTGGATGGTGTTGCTGTTCGGCCTGGGTGTCGGGGTGTTTTTCGTGTATCAGAGCGATGTACTCTACAAACTGGGCAAGAACCATCAGGACAGTTCCTACGACCTGGCCGGGCAGATTAAAAGCATTTCAAACATCTCCACCGATGCCAGCAATCTGGAGCGGCTCAACCGCTGGGCATCGGCGCTGCGCATGTGGAAAGAGAACCCCATGCTGGGATGCGGTCCCGGCACCTACCAATTCCGCTATGCCAGTTATCAGCGCAGCTATCAGCTTTCGACCATCAGTACCAATGCCGGCAACCTGGGCAACGCCCACAGCGAATATATCGGCCCTATGACAGAGCAGGGCATACCGGGCGTGCTGCTGGTGGTGTGCATCTTTATGGCCACCTTTGCCACAGGGGTGCGCGTATATCGCACTGCCAAGGACAGACAGGTGGCCGACATGGCATTGGCCTTCACCCTGAGCCTGCTGACCTACTACATACACGGGGTGTTCAACAACTTCCTCGACACCGACAAGCTGTCGGTGCCTTTCTGGGCCTTCACCGCCGTGGTGGTGGCCTTGGATGTCTATAGCGAGAAAAAGGGCGGCAGCGACTCCCTCACCGAAACACCATTCCCCGAAGATGAAGCATAGGATGTTGGTAGCCACATTCCTTTGCGTTATGGGTCAGACCTGGGCGCAAAGTCTCACGGGCAAAGCACCGTGGAACAACCATGCGTGGACTGTCAGTGTCGCCACCGTACCCCTATTAAGCGAAACCGTGGAGCAGATGAAAAACCTGCCCGACAGCGCCGACCGCCTTATCGAGGAGGCCATGACCCACCTGGGCAAGCCCTACCACTATGGCGGCAAGGGTCCCAAGGCATTCGACTGCGCCGGTTTTGCCCGCTATGTGTACCAGAAGTTCGGCTTCACTCTGCCGGGCGGCTCGGCGCCGCAATACCGTTTAGGACGGAGCGTCAAGGAGCGCACAAAACTGCAGAAGGGCGACCTGGTCTTTTTCCAAGGCCGGTCGGGCAAGGGCGGTGTAGGCCACACGGGCATCGTCACTGAAGTCGATACAACGACGGGCGTGTTCCGTTTCATCCATGCCGCCACCTCGACAGGGGTCATCTACTCCTACTCCACCGAGGAATATTATGCCAAGCGCTATATCGGCGCGCGCCG
>CAMYZD010000135.1 GCA_947303735.1 uncultured Bacteroidales bacterium
CCACCCCACCCCAGTCGAATTGACCTGACTTTTGCGCTTCAAACTGCTGCCAACGGCCGTATTTCCATTCTGGTGAAGAAAACTCAGCAGCCAGCTCCTGCACTTCGGGGAGGGATGTCAGGGTGTTAAAATCTATCGTCTGCAGGGGTGTGCCGTACTCTTGCTCGAAGGCTTGCACAAGGGGAGGAATGATGTTCTGCGCCGTTATCTCAGGCGCCAGCTCGGAGAGGTTGACCACACGCGACTGGACTGAAGACACGCCGTGCTTCTGCAATTTGGCAGGCTTGACCTTGAGGTAGCGTTGTAGCTGCTCTACATCGGTACGGATAAGGATGGTGCCATGGTGCAGTCGCTGGTGCTTTCCTTTGGAGAAGGCGTTGCCCGAGAACTTACGCCCCTGACACAGCACGTCGTTGCGACCGCTCACTTCGGTCTCAAGACCATAGGCAGCCACAGCACGCTGCAGCACTGCAAACTGGCGCATGGTATCGTACATCTCATATGGCACTACGAACGAGAAGTTCAAGTTTCCCAAGTCGTGAAAAACAGCTCCACCCCCCGTGCGGCGACGCATCAAGAAGCCACCATCGGCCTCAAGTTGGGCTACGTTGCATTCGGAGTAGGGATTTTGATTCTGACCGATAACCACCGTGCGACGATTTTGCCAAAGGTACATAATTATATCACCATCTGAAGGTTGCGACAGCAAATAGTTCTCAACAGCAATATTGAGATAGGGATTCGTCTGGTTGGAAATAATCAGTTTCGGCACTACAGTCTGAATGAGACATTAATATAATTGGCTGCTTGGGCGAGATGATAACCGTTGCGTGAGAAAGCAAACTCGAACTTCTTGGCACGAATTCCAAAACCGATGGAAAATCCGGAAAGATTAAAGGCATCGGCAGCTGTCATTTCCACCATTTGACGGTAGCTATATCCCAAGCGGGCAAAGACGGTTTGCCTGATATTGAGTTCGATACCCACATTGAAATGGCGAAATAGCTTGTCGGCAAAGGCCGCCACAGCCGAGGGGCCCGTCACTTCGCCCGTGAAGGGGTCGGTATGTGTGGTGGGATTGAGTGGGTCGTCGTAAGTCAGGTCCCAAGTTTGCAACTCGGTGAGGGCGAACATGAGCCTAAATGGTGCATCCTGCAACTTGTAGGAGCCTACCATCGACAGCTCAAAAGGCAATCGCTCAGGAGTGCCGGCAAAGGTCAGCACCTGGGCTCCGATATTACGACCCATAAGGGTGGCTGCAAACAATTTGTCTAATGACATGAAGGTGGCAGCCAAGTCGATGCCGAAAGCGACAGCGGTGTAGTTCTCATAATGAGAAATCACCGGCTTGAAATTGGCACCGATGGAAACATAATCATCTATAGCACGTCCCCAACCAATGGAAAAAACATAGTCGGCTGCTGTGAATGAGCCTGTGGGATTGTCTGCCTCGTCGTAACCCTCAAAGCGCCCATAGCTGTCGAACAGAAGACCAAAAGTAAATGACCCGAGTTGCTTGAAATCGCGAGAATAGGCGAGCGACCCAAAGTTGGCGCCGGCAAAGAGGTTGGTGTATCCAACGGCTAGACGATTGTTGTGGAGGCTAGTGACAAGAGAGGGGTTGCCCAACGTGAGCGACACATCGTCATCATACAAGGAAAGGTAGTCGAATCCCAATCCCGCAGAGCGCGCACTCGTGGGCAGATCTAATACCGAATAGGCTGCAACGCCCGATGATTGTGCCTTTAGGATATTGAGGAATGGAGAAAAAAAAGAGAGGATTATGGCGCATATTGCAATACGCCATAATCCTCCTTTTTCTTTAAGAATCTTATTCTTCAATAGTCAATTAAACGATGAGAGTTTAATAGTGAACAATGAGAAAGTATACACTCTATTCAAAGGTCACTAACAAACACATCAACACCTCAATGTTTCTTATTGCGCTCGTGACGCATGAGGTGACTGGGTTCGAGAGCCATACGGTCTGTCTCTAACAGCGAAGCCACGCCTTCGTCAACACGACGTTTGGCCTCGCAAGCCTCGCAGTGGCACTCCTCATGGTATTCGCGCGGCTCGGTATAGGTGGTGATGACACCCTCGAAGTTACGCAGGATGACTTTGTCGGGACTCTGAGAGATGACATACTGGGGCATGACGGGGGTCTTGCCGCCACCGCCGGGTGCATCGACCACAAAGGTCGGTACAGCGTAGCCGCTGGTATGGCCGCGCAGATTCTCGATAATCTCGATACCCTTGCTGACAGGCGTGCGGAAATGCTCCAAGCCCATCGACAGGTCGCACTGGTAGATATAGTACGGACGCACACGGTTGCGCACCAGTTCGTGCATCAGTTTCTTCATCACGTGGACACAATCGTTCACGCCGCGCAGCAACACGGTCTGGTTGCCCAGAGGTATACCCGCATTGGCCAATTTGGCAAGAGCGGCCTCCGCCTCGGGAGTCATCTCGTTGGGGTGATTAAAGTGGGTGTTGAGCCAAATAGGATGGTATTTCTTGAGCATGTTCACCAAGTCGTCGGTAATACGCTGCGGGCAGACCACGGGGGTACGGCTGCCGATACGTACTATCTCCACATGGGGAATAGCACGCAGGCGCTGGATGATGTATTCCAGTTTCTTGTCGCTCACCATCAGTGCATCTCCACCACTCAGCAGCACGTCGCGCACAACGGGAGTCTTCTCAATGTATTCAAGGCACTTCTCGATGCGGTCAACGGGAGACTCGTCGTCCTTCTGACCAGCAAAACGACGGCGGGTGCAGTGACGGCAGTACATGGAGCACATGTCGGTGATGAGGAACAACACGCGGTCGGGGTAACGGTGGGTAAGTCCGGGTGCGGGGGAATCCTCATCCTCGTGCAGGGGATCGTTGAGGTCGGCGGGGGCGATATTGCATTCGGCACCCTGAGGAATGGCCTGACGACGGATAGGGTCGTACGGGTCGTTGGGGTCAATAAGGCTTAGGTAGTAAGGCGTGATGGCCATACGAAATTTGGCAAGTGCCTGCTTGATGCCTTCGGCCTCTTCGGGTGCGAAGGTGAAGTACTTACTCAGTTCCTCAAAGGTTTCAATACGGTTTTTCACCTGCCACGTCCAGTCGTTCCACTGCTCGTCGGTGACGGTGGGAAAGAGTTCTTTTCTGCGGTTAACTTTCATATCTAATGTATTATTTATCTTTGGAGCCTGCGGGAGGGTCTCCCCTACCCGCAAGCTAGATTGTTGGTCTGACCGGTCGGACTAGTCTGACTAGTCGGACATTATTAGGCGTAGAGCTCTTCGAAGATCTTGCGCAGCTCGGGGCTCTCGCGGAGCTCCTGCAGGGTGAACTCGGCGTGGCCCTTGGTGTAGCCGTTACCCATAATCATGTTCACGTCGCTGCCGATACCTTCGGCACCAAGGCTGGCCTTGGTGAAGCTGGTGGCCATGCTGAAGAAGTAGACGATACCGTCATCCTTGGTGCAGAGCACGGCGGTCATCTCCTGGTCGGGCACATTCACGCAGTTGATGGTGACGTCGGCCATCTTGCCGTCGGTCAGCTTCTCAACCAGCTCGTACACCTGCACGGGAGTCATGCCGGCGGCACTCTCCACGATGTCGCAGAAGCCGAGGTCCTTGATACGCTGGGTGCTCTTGGGGCTGTTGGCAATACCGATGACCTTACCGGTCACACCGACACGTTTTTTAGCCTCGTAGCAGCAGAGCATACCGCTCTTACCACCAGCGCCGAGGATAACAACGGTCTGGCCATACTGGCAGAGCTTGGCGGTCTGTGCGGGAGCACCAGCCACGTCGAGGGCGCTCAGAGCCAGCTTCTCAGGCATATCGGTAGGAATCTTGGCATAGATACCGCTTTCGAAGAGGATGGCCTTACCCTTGATATCGACCTGGTCGACATCGGGACGGATTTCAATAATCTCGTCAATGCGCAGAGGAGTGAGGCTCAACGAAACGAGGGTGGCAATGCGATCGCCTTCTTTGAGGTCGATTTTGCCTTTCAGGGCATCACCAATCTTCTCAACTTTACCGAGGAGCATACCACCCGAACCGGTACGACGGTTACGATGCTTGCCCTGCAGTTCCACATTCAGGAACATCTCTTTCTTCACCTCTTCCATGATTTTTTCCTGGCTTGCGCCTTCACCGGCCTGCTGCTTAGCATAGTTGTGGATGTCAGTGAAGCTGGCGGAGTCGATGTTAAGGGTCTGAACGTCGATGAGAATCTCATTGTCGTAGAGAACGTCCATATTGTTATCCAACTTGTTCGCGGGCTGGGGGAGAACGCCCTTGGGTTCGATGACACGGTGAGTGCCGTACTTGTTGCCTTTTGGTTGCATGTTATTATACTTATTTTATTGATAATTAATATTGTATTTTAAAACTAGCCACTTTTAAAACATACAAAGATACGCATTTTTTTTGAAACGGCAAGAAAAAAGTACGTTTCGCACGACAACTTAACAAGTACCCAACCCATGGGGTTCGACGCTATCTATAGTAAAGAGATCTGGAATCAATTACTATTTCTACTTCACTATTTCTATTTCACTGTTATTCTCAGGCCGGAGGAGGTGGCGCGGAACTCGGGGGCGTAGAGGCATTGCAG
>CAMYZD010000136.1 GCA_947303735.1 uncultured Bacteroidales bacterium
CTATGGCAGAAGATAATAATAGTATTATACAAGAGGTTACAAGCGAAGAGTATAAATGGGGATTTGTCACAAACATTGAGACGGATACCATTGGCAAGGGCTTGAACGAGGATGTAATACGTCTGATATCAAAGAAAAAGAACGAACCGGAATGGTTGCTGGAATTCCGTCTGGACGCTTTCAGAAAGTGGCAGACGATGGAAGAGCCCGAGTGGGGGCATTTAAAGTATGAGAAGGTTGATTATCAAGATATAATATATTACGCCGCACCCAAACAGAAAGAGTTGAAGAAGAGTATGGACGAGGTGGATCCGGAGTTGTTGGCTACGTTTGACAAGCTCGGGATTCCGCTGCGCGAGCAGAAAGAACTGGCAGGAGTGGCTTACGATGCCATCATGGACTCGGTGTCGGTGAAGACGACTTCGCAGAAGATGCTTGAGGACAAGGGTATATTATTCTGCCCCATAAGCGAGGCCGTGCAGAAGTATCCGGAGCTGGTGAAACAGTATTTGGGTTCGGTGGTGCCAAGCGGCGACAACTTCTTTGCCGCATTGAATTCGGCAGTGTTCAGCGACGGGTCGTTCTGTTATATTCCCAAAGGGGTGCGCTGCCCGATAGAGTTGTCGAGCTATTTCCGCATCAATGCCCGTGGGACAGGTCAGTTTGAAAGAACATTGATAGTGGCAGACGAGGAGGCCTATGTGAGTTATATGGAGGGCTGCACTGCCCCGCAGCGAGATGAGAACCAGTTACATGCAGCCATCGTGGAGATTGTTGCTCTGAAGGATGCCGAAGTCAAGTACAGCACGGTACAAAACTGGTATCCCGGCGACAAGGACGGTAAAGGCGGTATCTATAATTTTGTTACCAAGCGCGGAATCTGCAAGGGGTCGCACAGCAAGATTTCGTGGACCCAGGTGGAGACGGGCAGCGCGGTGACATGGAAGTACCCGAGCTGCATATTGCAAGGGGACGACAGCACGGCCGAGTTCTATAGCGTGGCAGTGACCAACAATTACCAACAGGCCGACACGGGAACAAAGATGATACATGTGGGCAAGAACACCCACAGCACCATCATGTCGAAAGGTATAAGCGCAGGGCACAGCCAGAACAGCTACCGTGGTCTGGTTCAGATAAACAAAAGCGCCGAGAACGCGCGCAATTTCTCACAGTGCGACTCGTTGCTGCTTGGGGATACCTGCGGTGCACACACCTGGCCCTATATCAAGGCCAACAACAGTACCGCTATATTGGAGCATGAGGCCACCACTTCGAAGATTTCGGAAGACCAGCTGTTCTATTGTCAGCAGCGCGGCATCACACCGGAGAGTGCCGTGGGTTTGATAGTAAACGGCTACGCAAAGGATGTGCTGAAGAAACTGCCGATGGAGTTTGCCGTCGAGGCACAGAAGTTGCTGAGCATCTCGCTGGAAGGGTCTGTCGGATGACATTGAGAATTTAATTCCTTAATCGCTTAATCGTTTATTGAGCGCCAAGGACTAACACATTAACGCATTCACACATTCATAAATGGCGCACAAACTATCAATGGAGGAATTGCACCGCATTTCGGTGCAGGAGTTTAAGGAGGCTGAGAAACTGCCCCTTACAGTGGTGTTGGACAATGTGCGCAGCCAGAATAATATCGGCTCGGTGTTCCGCACAGGGGATGCCTTCCGTGTGGAACGTATCTGTCTCTGTGGTATCTGCTCTACACCGCCACATCGTGACATCCACAAGACCGCCCTCGGTGCCGAGGAGAGCGTGGACTGGAAGTATTACGAAGAGAGCGTGGACTGTGTGCGGGAGCTGAAAGAACAGGGATATAAAGTCTATGCCATTGAGCAGGTGGACGACAGCATGAAACTGGATGCCCTTCCGGAACGGCTTGGAGAGAAGGTGGCCATTATCTTTGGCAACGAGGTGGAGGGAGTTCAGGAGGAGTTGCTGCCTCTGTGCGACGGAAGCATCGAGATACCCCAACAAGGCACCAAGCACTCGCTGAATGTGAGCTGTGCCGCAGCCATTGTGTTGTGGGAATTCTTTAAAAGGTTTACCCAAACCGGTCAAAAAGATTAAAGACCGATTTGGGTAAGCGTGTTGAATTTGTCGGAACTATTTTTTGCCTAATTCAAGAAGGTTGATGCGCAGTCCTACACAGACATTGTGTGGGGTGATGGTTGTGTTGTCGAAGCCGATGTTTCGACAAACGGGCGTAATGCCATATTCGGCATAAATTCCCAGAGGGCCAAAGTTGATGCTGAAGCGCGAGGAGAGACTGAAAAGGCTATAGGGTAGATCGCGAGTATAATTATTGTTGATTGTCAAGTCGCTGCTTTGTCGAGAGTAGTTCTGGTTGAGTTTGTGCCCAAAAGAGAATATGGGTGTAAGTTCCAGCTGTAGGTTGAATATATGTTTTTTTGCGAGGGGATAGAAAGTGAGATGTAAGGGAATGCCGAGGGTGTGTTGGTAGGCGGTGGTCACCCAGGTTCCAGCAGAATCGGATGTGGCAGTGAAAAGCCGGTTGGCATCGTTTGAATAGGAGACCAGAGGTGACTTGAATAGTGTGGTATATAATCCGTATTGGAGGCCAAGACCTGCGGCGAAATGGTCGTCCATATAGAGGGAATAGCCTAATTTGACACTGGTGTTGGTCATGGTAAGCATCGAGGTGGGATAGATAGGGCTTCTTCCTGTTTTGGTGTTGCCAGTTGTCCAGAAATTGTAACCGAAAAAGTAGTCCAGAAAAATCCTTTCGTTAGCACTATATTTCCGTATGCCCGTCCAGGAGCGGCTGTTGTCGTTTTTGTAGTTGTAGGCATTGTAGGTGATATGCCCTTTAGTGAATACTTTGTTTTTGTGGTAGACGATACCGTCGTTCTCAATATCGAATGTAAGAATATACTCGGCACTGTCTTTTCCTATGGAGGTGCCGACATAGAGGGTCTTCTCGTTGGCAGCCGGTGTGGTAGTGAGTGTATTGCCTTCCAATACCACAAGGCGGGCGGTGTCGCGGCGCTCTGAGCCCCGGTAGGCGACCCAGTTACAAGTGTCGTGTTGCACACGAACAACGCAGTTGCCCTTTACTACGATGTGGGTGATTTCTTGATTAAGCTCTTGGCGATAGGTATACGTCTGTGCAGAGGCTGAACTTAAGATTGCCGCAAGAGCGACGAATAAGAATGCTTTTTTCATGGAGTTATTTATTATTGATTAATCGTTTGTTATTCTATGTAAGAGACTTCGGTCATTTCTTGCTTGTCGCGTTCTGGGTGGAACATGTTGTAGATAAAGTTGGCAAAGTCTTGCCGTTTTTCCTCAATATTCCGTGTAATTCTTATAGCAAGATTGAGTACCGGTGGCGTGCTTTCTGGTTCACTGTTGGGGATTACCCTTGCCAAATCGTCAACGATGATTATTTCGTAGACTTCGGCCAGCTGATTAGTCGCCACAACGATCGGATAGTTTTGGGGTGTACTTTCAACAGGCTGACTGTTTGAAACCGGTTCTTCATTATTATCCGGCAGGGTGAAGGTAAATGGTTCTTGGGCGGGTTGGGTGATGACCTTGTTTTGTTTGGGTTTCCGTACACGGATTTTCCGGGCGGTGAATCCGGGTTGTTCAATTGTGGGTTGAGGAATGTCGATTGAAGGCCCTGTGGTGGCGGGTGGGACAATGGTTTTGGTCTCTGCAACGATGTTATCACCTATAGTGGAGTGGGGGCGTGACAAGTAAATACCCAAGCCTAAAGCAAGAACGATGCTTGCGGCAGCAGTCCAGCGCCAAAGGGGGATGGTGGAGCGTTTTTTGTTGACGGGAGGCTCGGCGGTGACCACGAGCGAGGGGTCGTAGTAGGTCTCCATTTCTTCGCGTATTTCGGGATGTTCCAGCAGGAAACGCTCAACCTCGTTGCGTGTTGAGCTGTCCAATTCGCCTTCTTGGTAGAGGTACAGGTAGCTTTCGTAGTTTTCAGTATTAATCATATCGTATTATGGTTTATATTGTTCAACTTGATGTACGTCTTTTTCAGATTGATGCGGGCGCGGTAGAGGATGCCTGTCACCTGCGATTCGTCCAACCCTGTCAGTTCTGCAATCTCTTTGTAGTGGTAGCCTTCCAGGTCTTTCATAAGCAGGATGGCACGGTGCTGCTCGGGTAGTTGGTCCAAGGCTTTCTGCATGGAGTCGTGGAGTTCGAAATTGTCGTGCTGGCTGTACCACTCTTCCTGCACCAGTTTTGGGGTCATGGTGCGGAACCGTTCTTCGCGTCGGTGCTGGTCGACCAGTTGGCGGTACATTACGCGTATCATCCACCCCTTGGCTTTGTCGACCTGTATTTCGCTGTGGTGGAGCCAGAGGGCCACCAGCGTGTCCTGAACGTTGTCCCAGGCGTTGTCGCCGTCGGCAGTATAGCGGACAGCAAAGCGGTAGAGGGCATCGCGGTGCTGCTTCACTATTTGTATGTATTCGTTCTCAGACATATAGGGCGAAAAGAGTGGGGGCTTTCTGTTTTCTTTTGTCCAATAAACGAACAAGTACTATGAAATATTTGCGGAAGGTGAAAAAAAAAGTTTCCGGGGCGTTCTGTTTTAAAAAGAAAAGAGGGCACCCACGAA
>CAMYZD010000137.1 GCA_947303735.1 uncultured Bacteroidales bacterium
GATATTGCGGCTTGCGCCGCTTGATTTGTTAAAATTTTATTTCCGAACTATTGTATATAGATATATAGATTTAGAATTCTAATTCATCCCTCCAAGGTGGTATATGTACATATCCCTATTGTTATTGTTATTGTTATTGTCATCATGTCCCACTTATGCCACTTTTTTTTCTCAAAAGTGGCACCCTAATTTTTGCCTTTTTCGGTATAACTATAACAGAAGGCCGATAAAAAACACACACAACAACATCATCCATCACACACCGTAGCTTCGCTGTAGGTTCGCTGTAGGTTCGCTCTAGGTCTACTTCTGGAGGAGAAGAAAGGATGGCGAAAAGCACAAGGCACAGTGGCACTACAGCGTCGTCACAAACAAGAGTTCTTTGACATATTTGCTTATTGGTTTCATCTTCAAAATTCAGAATTGCTATCTCACCGACATACAAGGTGCCGCGAAGAGGTTCGCCTCACCCCCGCAGGCAACGACAAATACACATTAGACTTCACCTCCCGCGGCTCTGCCCGGACATCCACTGGAGGTCCTCTTCTCCTCACCCTCACCACCGCAAACGGCAAGACCTACACCTTTCGCCTGCTGAAACAGTCAGATATTTTTGGAAATTAAGGGGAATGTATATAGCATCTTTACTTGCCTTATCGTCCACATGTAACCCCCAAATCTGCCATAAACCCCAATGGCCGATTTGGGTTTATTTGAACAGAGCCCTTAGGTCGGCGGTGAAGAAGTCTTTTGGGCTATAGCCCTCACGTCCGACAATGAAGGCGGAGTGTGGGTTAAAGCGTTGGCGGAAGGTGGAGAGGCCTGAATTATACCGCTCAAGATTTGATTTTACCTCCAGACCAACAACTTTACCTCCATACTGCAACACGAAGTCGACCTCGTCATTCCCATCACGCCAGTAATAAGGACGGATGTGGTGAGTAAAGGCTTCGTTGAGGATATGGCAGCCCACAGCGGATTCAAACAATCGACCCCATAAACGAGGGTTAGACTGCACTTCATGGAATGATGCTCCGCAGTAGATACTTTTCAAGGCATTGTTGTAGACTTGGTATTTCGGTATTGATGCGCGCCGACGGATCGCATCAGCAGAATATTTCTGCAAGCCACATACTAGCCCGCTTTCATTCAATAGGTTCAAATAGGAGGTGAGCGTAGTGGTGTTGCCTGCATCTTGCAATTGTCCAAGCATCTTAGTCAATGATACAATCTCGCCCGAATAGGCTGATGCCAGTTCAAACGTTTGGCGCAACAACGCTGGTTTGTTCACTATAGCATCTACCAACACGTCTTTATTGATGGTGGCATCGATGATTGCCGAACGGACATATTCGGCCCACCGGTCTTCATTTCCTATCAATGTTGCTGCAGCGGGGTAGCTACCAAAATAGACATACTGTTCCAATGTGAAGCCAAAGGCTTCCTGCATTTCACCGAACGACCAATGTGGCATCTTGATTGTCTCAAAACGTCCCATCAGAGAATCTGCCAAGCCCTTCTCCATCATCACGCGCGAAGAGCCCAGTAGGAGTACCTTTATCTGAGTATCATGAAACGAGTCCTCGTCCCAGAGCTTTTTTACCGTCTCGCTCCACCCTTTTACTTTCTGCACCTCGTCAATCACCAACACTACATCACTTAGATTTTCTGTCCGGAGCTTTGCCCGGGCATTCTCCCAGCAACCAGTAATCCATCCACGTTCTGCAGTTGGCACTTCATCGGCCGAATACATCATCCACGGCGTTTTTAATGACGATAACGCCTGTTTTACTGCGGTTGTTTTACCCACTTGACGGGGGCCTGTCACTATCTGGATAAACTTACGTGGCTCTTCTAGCCGTTCCCTAATTACTTTAGAATAAGCTCGTTCAAACATACTTTGGTGTTTTACTCAATCGACTGAGTAAATTTACTCAATACACTGAGTAATTTTACTCAATTGACGGTGCAAAGATACAAAGAATATTTGAAACAGCAAGAAAATAATAACTTAAGTTGCAATTTGCAGCAGTGGAATGGCGGCAAATTGCAACTTGGGCTTTTGTACGGTAGGTGCCCACATTTCTAGGGCCGGGTGGCAAGAGCAGTAGGCTAGTTGTCGCGGCTTAGGAGGGAGAGCAGGCGGATAAAGAGGTTGATGATGTCGAGGTAGATGTCCAACGCGCAGTCTACGGCGTTGTCGACTGTCTTGGGGTAGGCTTGCGACTTGGCGATATCATATCCGATATAGCCCGAGAAGAGGATGACAAAGAGCCAGTCGAAGGCTGCACCACGGTAGCCTAGGAGGAAGGTGGCAACCAACTCGGCCACCAAGCCCACCAAGAGGGCGATGAACAGGGTGCGACCCAGCCCGATGAACAGCTGTGGGTGGATGAGCCCCAGCAGTATCATCGAGGCGGTTACGATGCCTGTCAGCAGCAGGGCTTTGGTGACAATGGCCACGGGCATCCATGGCACTATGAGGCAGAGCACCACGCCCATGGGCAGTACCAATAGGTTGAAGCCGAGGAAGCTGATCCATGGATTGTCCGATTTGACCGAGAGGGCAATGCCGCCGATGGCAAATACTAGGTAGCCGACTAGCACCACCCAGCTTTTTACCCCAGCCAGAGCATGCGTGATGGGGGCGGCGAGAAATGCTACCATGAGGGCGTTGGCCAAAAAGCCCCACAACAGGGTGCCGCACATCACGGCGTTGTAGGTGCGGGCCGACACTTGGTCGCCAATGCCTGAGTTGAGCCGCTCTTCTTTGCGGCTATCGAAAATGGAAATAGATGTTGATTGAGCCATATTTTAGTTTAGAGTTTAGAGTTTAAAGTTTAAAGATTTACGGGTTTTGCTTAACCGATCTCGCCGGTGCTGTCGGGGTTGAGTTGGTCGGCGAGGGCGAAGTAGCGCGAGGCGCGTTCCTCGTCGCCCATGTCGCGGTAGGTGCACCCCAGGTAATAGGCGGCTGAGAAGTCCTCTTCGTCCTCCTCCAATGCTTTGAGGTAGCACTGCTCGGCTTCTTCGTATCGGTGCATATTGCCTAGGGCCACACCCCGTTGGCATTGCACACCGTAGTAGTCGGGCATCAGCTCCAGCACCTTGTCGAACGCAGCTAAGGCGGCATTGAACATGGCGTACGCCTCGGGGACGTCCACCGTCAGCTCTTGGTTGGGTTCCTCCTCTGCGTCGGGGTGTTGCTCAAGAAAAAGCAGTCGCTCACGTTCAAAGGCCATCTCTAGATATTGCAGGCCGCATTGGTTGTGAGCCAACCCCAAGTCGAACCACATTTCGGCATCGTTGGGTGTCTGTTTCAGTTCTCTGTCAAGTCGTTGCACATCGGCGTTGCCATGCTCGTAGAGTTGCTTCATACGCTCTTCGAGCATCGTAATCATGGTAGGTCTGTCGAGAAAATCCATCGTTGTATTTTTTTGCAAATGTACGAATAAATAATCAATTGTTGCCTTTCGTGTCAAAAAAAACTCCTCACCATCTGCAGGGTCGATCTCCTATGGAGGCGTGTTGTCGCAACGGTGCCTATATCCCATGGTCGTTACTTCATTGAATCATATTTGAATCTTTTTCGCTTAGGTAAGCGAAAACCGATAGGCTATAGATGCGTAAGGGGTTGAGGTTCACCCATAGTCAGGTAGGATTCAATGCCTCCGTAGTCCATATCGTCGACCAGCAGTCGCCCTTTGGTGGCATGGCCTAAGAAGCAGCAGTTGAGGCGTGCTTCGCCCATCTTGAGGAGGAAGAGGTCGTCTTGGCTTTCGGGCAGGGAGACGACGTAGCGGCCAGGTTCTTCGCCGAAGAGGAAGGCGTCGAGGCGAATCTCGCGGCAGGTGAGTATGTCGAAGCCCACAGGGGGCTGAGGACTGGAGGGTCGGCAGCTCTCGACCAGCGAGGCGAACAGTCCGCCCTGTCCCACCGAGCGGGCGGAGGTGATGATGCCGGCGTTGAGCAGGCTGCCGAGGAT
This sequence comes from uncultured Bacteroidales bacterium, assembly GCA_947303735.1. Taxonomy (GTDB): domain Bacteria; phylum Bacteroidota; class Bacteroidia; order Bacteroidales; family P3; genus Colimorpha. The sequence goes on from CAMYZD010000137.1 coordinate 3,986, forward strand.
GAGCTCGAGATAGTCGATTTCCTCATCGGCTGTGGACAGTTTGATGGGTTCGGCCACTATGTGCAGGCATTGGCGGGCGTATTCAGAATCGAGGAAATCGGTGCTGACGTTGCCGACCATGTAGAGGTTCTCGCTGCGCGAAATGTGGGCGGCTTTGCCCAAGGGTGGGGGAGGAGTGGAGAGCCCTGCCAGCACTTGGTGGGCAAGTGCGATGCAGTCTTTCACGCGGGGTTCGCGGATGCTCTTGTGTTGTGTGTCGGTACCGGTGTAGAGGTATTCCTGTTTCTCCACCAGGTGGTGCTGCCCTTTGAGCCAACCGTAGAGGCTCTGCTGGCGACCGTTTGCCTCCCACATGGCTAGGAGCGTGCTCAATTCCTCCACGGTGGGCATACGGCCAATGATGCACTGCACCTCCTCAAAGGCCGGCTGGCTGATGCCCATGGCTTCAACAATCTCGGGCGTAAGCAACTCTTCCTTATGTACACTATCTTCCATGCTCAAATATCATTGGTCGTATATTTTATTAACGCGCCACCTCGAGTTTTATTGTGTCGCTCCCGAAAGGCAGAAAGTT
>CAMYZD010000138.1 GCA_947303735.1 uncultured Bacteroidales bacterium
GCTGTCTGGTTATCGTCAGCCACGACCGCAGTTTCATGGACCATATCGTCGACCATATCTTTGTGTTTGAAGGCGAGGGCAAAATACGTGATTACCACAGCAATTATACCGAGTATCTGGCTAGTCGTACCCGACAACAGCGAGAGGAGTCTTTGCAAAAGCGCGACGAGAAGCCTAAGTATGAGCGAAACAGGTCGGATAAGCCTAAAGCTACCTATAAGCAGCAGAAGGAATACGAGCAATTGACAGCCGAGATAGATAGTCTCACTAGCGAAAAGGCTGAACTGGAAGCCCTTCTTGGTAGTGGTTCTGATGATGTGGACCGTCTTACCCAAGCCTCCACTCGCATAGGGGAAATCATCGCAGCCCTTGACGAAAAGGAGTTGCGTTGGTTGGAGTTGGACGAGATAGTCAACGCTTAATCTTTAAGATATGAGCCTACCTCATCGAGGCTGATGGCATCGGCGAGGGAATAATCACCCACCTTTTCTCGGCGGAGGGCGGAGAGGAATGCTCCGCTGTTGAGTGTTAGTCCTAGGTCGCGGGCTATGCTTCGGATGTAGGTGCCTTTGCCACAGCGTATACGAAAGTCGATTTGAGGCAGATGTTGCGGAACTACCCCCTGAGGATGCTTATATAATTGGGAATTGAAAGTTGAAAGTTGAGAGCTATTTGTCGTGTCAACCAAACTTTCCACTTTCCACTTTCCACTTTCCACTTTACGAAAGGCTGTTATCTCAAATTCTTCAATATGTACTGTCTTAGGGGTGGGTGAGGGTGGCTCTTCTCCATTGACGGCCTCGCGAGCATATTGGTAGGCTCGTTGGCCTCCTATCTTCACTGCGCTGAAGATGGGAGGCACCTGCTCGATGTCGCCCATAAACTGCTTGCGTGCATCTTCTATCAAATCGAGTGTGATATGCTCGTAAGGGTAGTAGTGGTCAATGGCTCGTTCCAAGTCGTAGCAAGGCGTGGTGGCTCCCAGCACCATGGTGCCGGTGTATACCTTCTCGCCTGCCTGTAGCTCGTCGATGCGCTTAGTGGCTTTGCCTACGCAGATAAGTAGCAATCCTGTGGCCAGAGGATCGAGCGTCCCAGCATGGCCAATCTTGAACTTTTTGATGCCATAGGTGTTCCGAATGGCAGCCTTGACCTTATTGACGGCTTGGAAAGAGGTCCATTGCCTAGGCTTGTCGATAGGCAGTACAGCCCCCTCCAACAACTTCTCTAAAGTCATACCCAACTAAAACTACTAGTGATACTAGAAATACTAGGAATACTAGAATATACTAGAATATTACTGAAGATAAGGAATCACTATAGCCAGTACGCCGACAATGGCGCAGTAGATAGCGAACCAAATCAGCTTGCCTTTCTTCACAATATTAATCATCCACTTGCATGCCAGGCAGCCGCTGATGAAGGCTGCGAGGAACCCGATGATGAGTGAAGCGGTGGGAAGGCCAGCCATGGTTTCGCTGACACCTACTTCTGCCATGTCTTTGGCACTGAGGAGGGCTTCACCTAGGATGGGAGGGATGACCATGAGGAAGGAAAACTGGGCCAACTTCTCTTTCTTGTTGCCCAACAACAATCCGGTGGCAATAGTGCTGCCCGAGCGGCTGAGACCTGGAAGCACTGCCACTGCTTGGGCAATACCGATGACAAAAGCATGCCACGGGGAAATGTGTTCCCGTTGGCGAGGTTTTGCCCAATAGGCAAATGCCAGAAGGAGGGCGGTGACCAGCAGGCAGCAGCCCACAACCAACAACCCACTTCCGAATACGGCCTCTACCTTATCCTTAAAGAGGAATCCTACAACGGCTACGGGTATCATGGAGATGAGGATATTGACAATGTATTTTGTGCCCTCGTTCCATTTCCATTTGAAAAGGTCTTGGAACAGCCACACTATCTCCTTCCACAGGATGACGCAGGTGCTCAGCACCGTGGCAATATGTACGGCAATGGTGAATGCCAGGTTCTCTTCGCCGCTGAGCCCGAAGAGGTTGGCTCCGATTGTAAGATGTCCGCTACTGCTGACAGGCAGGTATTCTGTCAGGCCTTGGATGAGTCCAAGGATTAATGCTTCAAACCATTCCATTGTATGAGAGGGTTATGTTGGTATTATTCTTTTTCTTTTCCTTTGTACATGATAGCTACAATCTCAGCGACAAAGCCCAAGACAATGAGGATAGGCGACACATAGAGGCGACGTGTGTTGAACATCTCCATGTTGAACACATTGGGGTCGTCGCTGCCACCTCCGCAGAGGAGCAGGTAGCCCAACGCCAGCAGGACGATGCCTACTAGCATAATGATATAGTTGATTTTGGTGAAGACGAAAGTGAACTCTTTCTTCTCGGCTTCGGGGGTGTTAGTCTGTTTTGCCATATTATCGGTGTATTGTATTAATTGTTCTGTCGTAGATAGCGCCTTACGGCGAAAAGGGTGGAAAGGTACGAGAGTACGATTCCGGTGAGAATGATAAGGAGTGCAATTCCCAGATACCAGTAAAGGTGGATAGAGTTGAGCAGCTCAAGTCCGCCAAGCGACTGGTTGAAGATGCCTGTGGCGATGGCTAGGATTACGATGGCTATCAAGGCTCCCAGCAATCCGTACCAGATGCTGTGAGTCAGGAATGGGCGTGCGATAAATCCACTCTTTGCCCCCACTAGCTGCATGGTGCGTATTGTGTCGCGCTGGGCATAGAGGGCGATGCGGATGGTGCTGCTTATCAGCAACACACTCACTAGCACCAGAAGGACCATAAAGATGATGAGGAACCAGGTGACCTTGTAAAACACATCGTTCAGCTCCTTGACCACATTCTCTTGGAAGGTGACATCGGTCACAAACTCCAGCTGTTTCACCTCGTTAGCAAACTCCTTGATGTGGCTCTCTCGGGCGTCGTGGCTCGTCTCGGGCATGTAATCAGCCCTTAGGTTCACCATCATGGAGGGGTAGAGCGGGTTGTAGCCAATGAAGCTGACAAAGTCGTCGTTCAGGTCCTCTGAGAAGATTTCGGCAGCCTGCTGGCGGGAGATATAGTCGACGTGCTTGACGCAGGGAATGGTCTCAATACGAGTTTTCAACACCAAGGCGGCTTCATCAGTGATGTCGGGCACTAGGTCTACCTTAAACGTGATGCGCTCCTGCATGTCGCGGGTGGTGCGATATGAGTGGTATTCCACCATTAGGCATAGTCCAAGCAGAAAAAGCACCAAGGTGATGCTCAGCACCGTCGAGGAGTGCGTCTCCCAAAGGTTTACTTTGCTTCTTGCCATGATAAAGCTGAAAAATGAAGAATCCTTATTTTTAAATTATTGTCGATATGTCGATACGTTGTGCGGTAGCCAACTTTCAACTCTTATCTTTCAACTCTTAATTTGCCAGCATGACGGGCATCACCAGCATGAGCACGTCCTCGGGCGAATCTTCCTCGTTGTTGATGGGGAAGATGATGCCGGCGCGGCTGGGATGTGACATCTCGATGAGTATCTGTTCGGTCTCGATGTTGGAAACCATCTCGATGAGGAACTTGGCGTTAAAGCCTATCTTCATGGGCTCGCCCTCGTACTGGCAGGGCATTTTCTCCTGTGCGTTGTTCGAGAACATCTCGTCTTCGGCACTGATCACCAACTCGCGCTCCATGATGGAGAGGCGTACTTGGTGCGAAGCCTGGTTGGCAAAGAGGCCCACGCGGCGCAGGGTGTTGAGGAACGAGGCGCGGTCGATGGTCAGCTTGTTGGGATTCTCCTTCGGGATGGCGGCATCGTAGTTGGGATATTTGCCATCCACCAGACGGCAAATTACGTAGAAGTTGTCGAAGGTGAAGAAGGCATTGGTGTTGTTGTACTCCAGCTTCACTTCCACATCCTCTTTGCGGCTGGCCAAGATATTCTTCATCATCATCACAGGCTTACGGGGCAGGATGAATTGGATGTCGGTATCTGAGTGTATGTCGGTGCGGCGATAACGTACTAGTTTGTGGGCGTCGGTGGCCACGAAAGTGGCGCTCTCGGTATTGATTTGGCAGAAGATACCACCCATCTGTGGGCGCATCTCGTCGGTCGAGGCAGCAAAGGCTGTCTTGCCGATGGCGTTGGCCAGAGCACTGCTGGTGAGGGTAATGGATGACGTTTCGCGGGCTTCGGGCATGGCGGGGAATGTCTCGGGGTTGTTGCCGGCGAGGTTGTACTTGCCTTCGCCCGAAGTGATGCTGATACCGTAGGTGCTGTCGTCCACGCTGAAAGTGATGGGCACATCGTCCAAGCTCTTCAGTATGTCCATCAGCAGTTTCGACGGCACGGCAATATCAGATAAGCCTTCCAGTCGGCCAGTCTCTACTTCAACCTTCGACACTAGGGTGGTCTCCAGGTCAGTGGCACGGATGGTCAGCGCCCCTTCGTCAAGATGGAAATGGAAGCAGTTGATGATGGGCACGGTGTTGTTGTTGGTCAGCACACCGCTCAGTGATTGGATTTGTTTGGAAAACAGCAGGCTGTTGATGATGAATTTCATATCTTTATATCTTTTTGTTATCT
>CAMYZD010000139.1 GCA_947303735.1 uncultured Bacteroidales bacterium
TGCTCTGCATCGCCCTCATCATGTTTATCACCTACTTCTTCATGGACAAGAAACTTGACAGCCAGACCGGCGAAGCCGAGGAGAAGGACGACCCCTTCAAGATCAGCGACCTGGGCAAGATTTTCACCAGCCTTGGTTTCTGGCTCGTGGCTCTGCTCTGCGTGCTTTACTACAGCGCCATCTTCCCCTTCCAGAAATATGCCGTCAACATGCTGCAGTGCAACCTTGACCTGACCCCTGCCGACCCCAACACCTACTGGGGCGGAAGCTCGGTGACCTGGGTGCAGTACATCCTGATGCTGGTTGTGGCAGCAGGTTCCTTTGCCAGTAACTTCATCAAGAATAACAAAGGTTTGAAATATCTCTTGATGGGTATTGCCGTAGTGGCTCTGATTGTTTACTGCTACATGGGATATATGCGTGGCACTGCCGAAACCATCTTTGCTGTGTTCCCGCTGCTGGCTGTAGCCATCACCCCCATCCTTGGCAACTATGTCGACCATAAGGGCAAGGCCGCTTCGATGCTGATGCTTGGCTCCATCCTGCTGGTCATCTGCCACCTCACCTTTGCATTCATCCTGCCTGGTGTTTCGGCCAAATCGGCTGCCGGTGGTGTTGTTGTGGCTTATGTCACCATTCTCGTGCTGGGTGCCTCCTTCTCACTGGTGCCTGCCGCCCTGTGGCCCTCGGTGCCCAAGCTGGTTGACGAGAAGATTATCGGTTCGGCCTACGCCGCCATCTTCTGGATACAGAATATCGGCCTCGGTCTGTTCCCCGCCCTTATCGGCATTGTCCTTAACAAGACCAATGCAGAAGGTGCCGCTGCCCATGAGCTCAACTACACCTGGGCACTGGTCATGCTGGCCGCCCTCGGCATTGCAGCACTGCTGATTTCCATCTACCTCAAGGCCGTTGACAAAAAGAAAGGCTACGGTCTTGAAGAGCCGAATATCAAAGACTGATAAATTTGTGTTTCAATTGTTGCAGCAAAGCCACTTTTCGGAGTGGCTTTGCTTTTTTCAATTACCCGTAATGGACCTCACCCGTTGATAGGCTGGACGAGCTTGCGGAGCTGTTCGATATCGAGCTGCTGATAGAGCTGGTTGTCGGGGTCGGCAAAGAGTTTCTTGTTATTGTTGTAGTTCTCGCGGTTTTGCTCTGTCGACTTGAGAAAGATGTTGTGGGCAATAACCCGCTTGTATTCTTCAAATGACATGCGGCCGTCCTCCCAGCGCTTCTTCTCGTCTGCAGTGAGGTACTTGTTATAGCGGCTGTTCATTGTTTCTGAGATGCGGTGTGTGCCCTGGGCATCGGGGTCGCGTGCGATGGTCTCGTTGTAGTTCTTGGTCAGGGCGGGGAAATCCACCCAGCTGGTGATGGTGGTTTCCAGCAGTCGCAGCGAGCGCCGCTTGCTGTCGGTGTAGTAGCCTAAATAGGCGTGGCAGGGCTCCACGAAGATAACAGGTTTCAGCCCTATCTTTCGCATTATGGAGGCAAAGAAAACACAGGCGTCCACACAGTTGGCCTGGCGGTTGTTGTAGACTTGGTCGAAGAAACGGATATGCTGCACATTGGCTCTCTTGGTGGGAGTAGAGGTACAGGATATGGAGGAATAGGTGATGCCGCGTTCAAGGGCATAGTACCAGATGGCTTCCACCTGGCTCACCACACTCTTGGCATCCTTTTGGTAGCCGGTAATCCGCGTCACGACGCCCTGCTGCAAGATATCGCTCAGGATGCTGTCGATATAAGGGTGTTCCTCATTGACATAAGCGGCAAACAGCCAGCGGAAGTCATGCAGTTTGTTGTCGGAGTCGAGCACACTGAGCAGGCAGTCGTTGGCGGAGCGATAGTTGATTCGGACATTCTTGACATCGACCTCCTCGTCGTTGATAAAGCAGGTGAACGTGAGGTCTGTGATACCCTGCTGCCGTATCTGGTAAAGTTTGTCGTACTTCCACTTTACCGAGGGATGGAAGGTGTAGCGGACATCTTTGATGGGCAACACCTCCTGAAAGATGGTCACATAGTTGAGGTTCGAGGAATCAATCGTGATACGCAGCACCGCATTGCTGGCAGGGGCAGTCACCGACACGCTGAACAGCGCATTGGTGTCGTTCATACCGAAAGTCTGGTCACTGAGGCTGGCCACACCCATCACCAACGAGGGGTAGAACTGGTTTTCAAGATACGGATTGTATGCTGCCTCGAAATCCACATATGAGGGGTCGAAAACCTTTGGCTTTTTGTTGTGGCACGACGACAAAAGCAAAAGAGTCATGCCCAATGCCAGAAAAAGACGGAACGAAAGCCCATGATGAAGGGCATTGCATCTGCAGAATAACATATTCTTATTGTTTGTTGACATTAAGACAGAATACCGGAAACCATTACCACTATCAATGCTACCGGAGCGACATAGCGGGCAACGAAACGGAATACGCCATAGAATCGGCGGCCGACAGTGCCATGGTTGGTGAACTCGTCGAGGACTTCGGTCTCCGGCATCACCCAGCCAAGGAATATGACTGTAAGCAATGCACAAAGCGGTGGCAGATAGATACTGTTGAGTCGGTCGACAAAGTCAAACAGGGTGTAACCTGCCAGCTTGATGTGAGACAGAGGGCCTACCGAGAGCGAGAACACCACTCCCAGCAGCGTGGTCAGCAAGAAAACTATTCTGGCACCAATATCCCGGCGTGTGCCGGTATGCTCGCAGAGTGTGGCCGTGAGTGCCTCCAGCAAGGAGATGGCGCTGGTGAGCGCAGCAACCATCAAAAGGATGAAGAATATCGTGGAAAACACCTGTCCGGCGCCACCCATTGTATTGAACACATTGGGCAGCACACAGAACACCAACCCCGGACCGCCGGCAGGGTCGAACCCACAACTGAACACTGCGGGGAAGATGGCCACACCGGCCAGGATGGCAATCAGCGTGTCACACACCGTAATCCACATGGCTGTCTTGAAGATATTGTCGTTGACAGGTATATACGAGCCATACACCAGCATAATGCCCATGCCCACACTCAGCGAGAAGAGAGCCTGCCCGAGTGCGGCAAGGATTCCCTCGCCCGTAAGCTTGGAGAAATCCGGAGAAAAGAGATACTCTACGCCTTTCACCGCGCCGGGCAGCGTAAGACTGCGCACGCAAAGCACCAGAATCAGGACTACCAGCACCGGCATCAGCACCTTCGACACATTCTCAATGCCCTTCTGCACCCCGCCAAGGACAATGAACAGCCCCAGCAGAGCAAAGATGACAAGGAAAAGGATAGGCTTGGTGCCCGTGGAGAACTGGGAGAAATAGTTGGAGATAGGCGCGGCACTGGTGCCCAACGCTGCCAGCGAGCCGGACAGCGATTCCCAGATATAGCCTGTGGTCCATCCCGAAAGAACGAGATACTGCGACAGGATAAAGAAACTGGTGACAATGCCCAGCAAGCCCACCAGTCCCCATCCCTTGCGGTCGGGACGCAAAGCAGGGAATGCCTTGATAGGCGTATGCTGTGCCCGGCGGCCGATGACAAATTCCGACATCATCAGCACACTGCCTATTAGAAAGACAAAACAAATATAGACAATCAGGAATGCACCTCCGCCATATTTGCCACAAGTGTAGGGAAAACGCCAGATATTGCCCAGGCCGACGGCAGAGCCGACAGCAGCCATAATGGCTCCAAGATTGGAAGAAAAGGATTTTTGTTGTGTCATAGAAGATAGTATTTTCTGATTACCGATTATTCTAAATACATTGATTATTCTGATTTACCCAACCCTCTCAGGGTTTGCACTCACAAAGTCGGCCCACTGCTGCTTCTTGCTCTTGCGGACACGGGTGGGCTTCAACTGCTGGCGGATGTCGCCCAGCGGGTCGCTCAGCTCCAAGTGGCAGGTATAGGCCACCGCCAGTGCATCCGAAGCGTCGAGATACTGGGGGATGCTGTCAAAGCCAAACACACCCTGCAGCATAGCCGCCACCTGCTCCTTGGCGGCGTTGCCGTTGCCCGTCACCCGCTGCTTGATGGCGGCAGGCTCATACTCGGTATAGGAAAGCTCACGGCTCAGTGCCGCCCCTATTGCCACGCCCTGTGCCTTGCCCAGCTTGAGCATCGACTGCACATTCTTTCCCGCAAAAGGGGCCTCAATAGCCAAGTGGTCGGGGTGGTACGAGTCGATAATCCGCTGGGTGGTATCGAAGATTTTCCGCATACGGAGATGGAAGTCGACAATTTTGCGCAGATACAGCACATCCATCACCACCAACCGTGGTGCGGAGCCATCCGTGTCAATCAGACTATACCCCAATATCCGGGTGCCGGGGTCGATACCTAGAATCAGCATTGTGCCATATTTTTTGCAAAAATACGAATATTTTTTGTATCTTTGCATTTTTAAATGCAGTGACAACAATAATTTAATTATAACAATACCATGGACAAACTGATTATCACCGCTGCCATCTGTGGCGCAGAAGTTACCAAGGAGCAGAACCCTGCCGTTCCCTACACCGTTGAAGAGAT
>CAMYZD010000140.1 GCA_947303735.1 uncultured Bacteroidales bacterium
CTTAACAAAATGTTATTAGCAAAATGTTAAGTCAGGGTATATGCAATGGAATCTGGAAGATAAAAAGAGCCCCTGCCGCAGAGGCAAGGGCTCTCCTATTATTTCTTGCTATGGCGGACTTGCTATCTGCCAGCACCCAATCACTCCTCTGCAACGTGAGGCAATGCCTCATCTTTGAGGACATATTGAGGCACACCATACTCATACAATGTGTCGGAAGGCAGGTCTATGCGGTCGTTCCAATATACACAGGTACGGCTGCTATCCACCCGTGCCTGCTCCCAAAGATGGGGAATCTGCTTCAGCATACGAAACTCATCAACCTGCTCAATATCCTCACCCACATCGTACACCACCTCCTTCCCGTCGTCAAACACAACCGAGAGTCGATAATTAGGCAAAGTCTTAATGCCTTTTATGCGCGGAAGAGTATCCATTATTCTAAAGGTGGCAGTTTATGTATTTGTTGTGTATTCCACATATCGATAAGTGATTTGGCGTTAGCACGCAACCATTCTTGAACAAGACGCTGCGCTTTCTCGGGCAAATCACCAAGAGTCATGGTGAATGTGTTAATGTGTGAATGCGTTAATGTGTTAGTCCTTGACGCATCAAAGACTAACGAATTAACAAGTTAACACATTAACACATTCCTAAACGACTAATCTCAGGCATATCATCCGACTTTTTCAGAATGCAAAATTACACATTATTTTCCAATCATCAAGAAAAGTAACAAGAAAAGAGTCCCTGCCGCAGTGGCAAGGACCCTCTTTTGATTTTCATGGGCGGCGGAGACTGCCTCCGACAAAAATTAATAATGTAATCCTGAACATGGCGTAAGGTGAGAGCCCGAGAATCCCATTCTCGAGACCGAGCCATAGCCATGTCTGCGTCAGCGAACGGGGCGTACGGAGAACCCGCGGCTGCGATAGTCGCTGACCGTCGCGAAGAGTTGGGCACCGTAGAAACTTATTTCGTTCGCACATTCATAGTCATTGTAGGGCGTGGACGCCCAATAGTAGCCGTGGTTGCCCACATATCTGACAACCGCGCCGTAGCGGTCGCCCGCCGCAGGCAAGAACACTGCACCAGCTGCCTCCATCTGCTTCCACTGGGCAAGGGTGTAGCTGTTGCGTGTCCATTCATAACCAAGCCCCGCAGTGAACGAACAACCCATAGGCAGTGTCCAACTGTCGGGCAGGATAATCAGTCCACCCACACCGTTGATGTTGCCATTGCCAAGTTTGGATGAGGCATTCGTGCGACTGAAGAGGAGATAGTTCCACTCAGATTGTGTCAAAGTGCGCCAATGATGGGCTGCGTTACCCCCATTGCTGATGGCGTTGTGCCACGCCCAGTCGGCCTCGGCGTATGCTCCTGTCAAACCATTGGTGTATGAACTGCCAGGAAAATAATCGCGGTTTCTTGTGCTAATTGACCACGGCTGGTAGCAAACCGCCCCGCTGTTCCACCCGCTGGTACCCCAGCCGAACAAGTCTATCCAACCACCGTAGGTAGAACTGATGTTACTATTGTCATCACCCACATAATCGTATTGGTGCTCTGCAAAACGCCAAGTATCGCTGCTGGCCTGGTACTGTAGGTTGCCCGGCGAAAAGTGTACCTGCAGTGTGTCGCTCACTGAGAAGGCTCCTGGAAGACTCCTGTCGATTACTATTTCAGTGATGTGTTCTTTTTGGCAGCTTGCCAGCATCATTAATCCAGCCATCAGGCTGACTACCGCTATTGCATTTATTCTTTTCATAATACCTTAATTTTGATTTTGTTTAACGTTCACTCACCACCGTTCTATCTCAAACGATCCTTTTAACGCTGCAAATATACAACTTTTTTTGCAAACAATGAATCTTTAACTATTCTTCCCTGCCTGTCAACGGTCCCATTCCAGTCATTTTGTACCTAAAAAAGAACAATTTTTGTCGTTTTTTGTACTTCTTTCGTTACAATTTCGTATCTTTGCAAAACGAAACGTTTCTCAACCGTTTGTCCTATTTAGCAATATATATGTTAGAAAGATTATATCATACCTATCTCCAGTCCCGCACGGTCACTACCGACTCGCGGCGTATTACCCCCGGCTGCCTCTTCTTCGCCTTCAAGGGCGAGACCTTCGACGGCAACGCCTTCGCGCCCCAGGCTCTCGAACAGGGTGCCGCTCTTTGCGTCATCAGCGACCCGCAATACAAAGTCGACGACCGCTGTATCGTGGTGCCCGACGTGCTCGCCACCCTTCAGCAGCTTGCCGCTCACCATCGTCGGCAACTCACCATCCCCTTCGTCGGCATTACTGGCACCAACGGCAAGACCACCACCAAAGAGCTTGTCCATGCCGTCCTGTCAAAAAAATACCGCACTCATGCCACGGCTGGCAACTTCAATAACCATCTCGGCGTACCGCTCACCCTCCTTGCCATCCCCGCCGACGCCCAGATTGCCATCATCGAAATGGGTGCCAACCACCCCGGTGAAATCGATGCCCTCTGTAAAATCGCCGATCCCGACTTCGGCCTCATCACCAATGTAGGCCGCGCCCACCTCGAAGGATTTGGCGGTTTCGAAGGTGTTATTAAAACTAAAACCGAGCTCTACCGCCACCTTGCCGCCAAGGGAGGTACCGCCTTCGTCAATGTCGACAACGACATTCTCGCTCAGCAGGCTAAGCTCTGCCAACTCACTACCATCCCATACGGCCACACTGCCCCTGCCATGCCCGGCACCCTTGTCGGAAGCGATCCATACCTCCATTTCTATTTTGAAGTGGGAGACAACGTCTATAATGTCCACACTCACCTCTTGGGCAACTATAATTTTGATAACTGCATGGCTGCTGTCGCCATTGGAAGTCATTTCCATATCGAACCTTGGGACATAAAAGAAGCCCTCGAGCAATACGAACCTTCCAACAAACGTTCCCAGTACAAACAGACTGCCCGCAACACACTCTTCCTCGACTGCTACAACGCCAACCCTTCAAGTATGAAAGCGGCTATCGACAACCTCGGCAGTCTTTCCATGCCCGGCAAGATGGCCATCCTCGGTGCCATGCATGAACTCGGGGCTGAAAGCCATAGTGAACACCAAGCCATTGTGGATCGTCTCACCGCAATGCCCGACCTCCAAGCCATCTTAGTCGGTCCCGAATTCAGCTTTGTCAACGACAATCCTGTCAATAGCCGCCTATTGTGGTTCCCCGATGTCGAGGCTGCCAAAAAACACCTCACCGACCATCCCATCACTGGGCATACCATACTCCTAAAAGGCTCCAACACCACCCGCATGTGGCTCCTTGAAGAGGTCTTGTGATTGCTTGATTGTTTGATTACTCGATTGTTTGAGTGATTTGTTGATTGTATGATTGTCTGATTGCTTGATTGTTTGAGTATTTTTTCACTCAAGCATTAACACATTCAAGCATTCAAGCAATAATTCAAGCATTTACACATTCAAGCAATAATTCAAGCATTACAACGGCCACCCTTCGCTCCACCCGAGCTAAATATAAGAATAATGGAAAAATTAGGCTGAATTTTCCGGTTACTTTTGGATGGAATTCATCATCTCTTCAGTTCTTCGGTCTATTCTTCCGACATCACCTGCACCTTTACGCTGTCCTCCACCGATGCCTGTACGCGTTCCAACTGCTCGGATGTGACAATAATCTTTTCCAGTGGAGTGTCGAGCGCATGAAGCACTCTGAAGGCTGCACAGTGGGACAAATCAATCTCTTTGATACTCGTTTTGCGGATATAAAGCACTTCTAACTCTGGATTGTGGCTGATGTCGAGTTCTTCTATATGAGGCGAAAATATGCAGAGCAACTCCACTAAATGTGTATTATGGCTCACATCAAGACTGTCCAGATCGGTATAACTAATCTCTACCACCCGCAGATTGTCGTTCCGGCTCAAGTCCAACTGCCGTAGCGGTGTCTCTATAGCCACAAACTGCCTTAGCTGTCGCAGATTGCCCAATTCCACCTCCTCCAGCGGATTCTCGCTGCATACCAGCACCTCCAGGCCTCCAAGCAATTCCACACCCTTTAGCGACCGTATTCCTTTGCCATATACTTTCAACACCTTCGCCTCACGTCCGGCTGTGGTACTTTTCAGTATCTCCCGCCGTGGCGTGAACAGCCCCCAGCCATCCATACTACCCTTATACGGCTCTGCGTAGCCCTGCTCAAGCAGATAGGCTCTGAATATCGGGTCCGGCACCCGTGCCACCTCCACGACACTGCCGCCCTCCAACTGCGGCTGCACCGAGGCGCAGCCGCAGCAGAGCAGCACCAAAGAGATGAAAATGGCAAGTCGCCGCATAGGTTACTTTAATGTGTAGTAGATAGGCATCACATACTTCGACCGTACTGGCTTGCCCTTGAATGTGGCGGGCTGCCATTTCGGCATGGACTTCAC
>CAMYZD010000141.1 GCA_947303735.1 uncultured Bacteroidales bacterium
TCTCTGTTGCGCAGCACGGCGTTGAACAGGCCTTCGATGTTCACTTGGCTCTCGCGGCCGTCGTGATTGACGCACACGTTCATAAAGCCGCCAGGCAGTTGCTCGGTGAAGAGCGCCTCGGGGTTGGCGGCCGAGTCGTAGTCGAAACTCAGTTTGCTGGTGATGGTGGCAATGTCGGCGTTCAGCAGCACATCGTCGTTAGTCAGAATAATAATTGGGTCAATCAAGTTCTCCACATCCTTCACCTGATGGGTGGAGATGATGATGGTCGTGCCCTCGTCGGCGCGCTTCGACAGCAAGGTGCGGAAGTCGGTCTTCGATGGGATGTCCAAACCGTTGGTCGGCTCGTCCAGCAGCACATAGTCCGTACCCAGCGACAGCGCACAGGCAATCAACGACTTCTTTTGCTGGCCAAACGACATCTCTTTGAAGTTGCGTTCAGGGTCTACGCCCATTTCTTGCATCAGGTGCAGGAAGGTGCCCTGGGCAAACTTAGGGTAAAAAGGTGCCAACTCATGCACATAGCGGGTAGGGGTGGCGTTGTCGGGCAGCACCACCTCGTCGGGCATGAACACGATATTCTCCAAAAACTTCGGCTCGCGGTTGAACGAGGTATAGCCGTCCACCTCACAAGTACCCACCTGAGGATGCTGTAGGCCGCTGATAATTTTAAGCAGGGTTGTCTTTCCCACGCCGTTCTCACCTAGCAGGCCATAAATGCTGCCCGGCTTGAAGGTGAGGTTGATGTTGTGAAACACTGGCGTGTGCTTGTAGCTAAAATCTAAGTTTTTTATCTCAATCATGGCGTTAAATTTTAATTTTTTGACTATTTTTTATCTTTCTTTGTTTGCTTTATTATTATCTAACTAATTATTTTTGAGTTTATTTGCTGAATTATCGACATAGTGTATTACTGAACTAGTACACTGCAAATATACGACACATTTTCAATATAACAAGACTTTTTCTAATGATTAACGTTTTTTAACGTATGACGGCACATTGTCACCACACTAAAGAGTATTTTTTTTGTCTTAGGCAATATTAATAAAGATGTGGCGTTAATAGAAAATTAAATTGAAACTAAATAAGAACAATATAATAATAATGCTATGTCAGATAACACTTTCGGCAACGGCTACGACCACAAGGCAACTATTCACTTTTTTAGCAAATGGTGGAAACTACTGCTATGGGTGGCTATTATTGCATTGGCTGTGTCAATAGCAGTATCACTATTTATCACACCACGCTACAAGGCTACTGCAATACTTTTCCCCACTAACTCCAACCGCCTAAGCAAAGCTGTGATGGACTACCATTACAGCCTCGACTTCATGGACTACGGCATAGAACGCGACTGCGAATATTGTATACAGATACTGCTATCGGAATCCATGGAACGCGATGTGTGCTCACGCTTTAACCTGATGGAGCACTATGGTATCAGTCCCAACGACCCGCATAAATTCTTCAAGCTCCACGAACAATATCGGGGCAACGTCAATGTGAAACGCACAGAATATCTCGGTGTAGAGGTTTCGGTCTTAGATGTTGACCCCGAGTGGGCAGCCAACATGGCCAACTTCATTGCCGCCAACTATGACACCGTCTGCCATCGCATTCATCACGACCGCGCCTGCAACGCTGCCAACCTGATGCAGGGAGTCTGCGACCGCCTGAGCAATGAGATACGCGACCTCCAGGACAGCCTGCGCCGCAACCCGCAGTATTCCCTCGCGCTGACGCAAATGATTAACGAGAAGTGCCACGAACTGGCCGATATCGAAACCCGCGCCGCCCAGACGCATGTGGACATGGACGAAGAGGTAAGCTACAAGTTCCTGCTCGACCAAGCTGTCGCACCCGATAAAAAGGCTTATCCCAAACGCAGCGTGATAGTACTGCTCGGCACCTTCGGCGCCGTGGTGATGTGCATCTTGGTATTGCTGCTGTGCGATGCCCTGAAAAAGGAAGAAGAGAAACAGATATAATAGGGACTATAAGCACTATAGATACTATAGGTACTATAGACACTATAGAACACTATAGATAACACAAAATCCCAAACTATTATGAGTTGCCGTTGGCTGCAAGAAAATAAGGCTGCCGTCATTGCCGTGGCGGTAACCTTGCTATTTGCTATAGCCAACTCTATGCTGCTTCTCAAAGACTTCTATTACCTCTCCCTGCTTCCACTGGCCGGCTTGGTTCTACTTCTTTTCATCACACGGTTCGAAACCGGACTCCTCTGCATGGCACTCTTGACACCCTTCGCCATAGACATTGCCCTTGTGCCGAAGATGGAACTCTCCATGCCTGTTGAGCCTATGATGATTCTCTTTACGCTGATGTTCTTTTTCCGCGTACTGGCAAGTCGCAGCTACGACTTGCGCCTACTACGTCACCCAGTGAGCATCGCGTTGTTGCTGTCCATGGCTTGGATGCTCATCACCAGTTGTACTTCGTCAATTCCACTTGTGTCATTCAAATACTGGCTGGCCCGCCTTTGGTTTGTGGTACCCTTCTTCTTTGCCGCCGCCCAGATATTCCGCGACAAAAAGCGTATCCGCCAATTTTTCTGGTGCTACGCAATAGGACTGATTGCGGTGGTATGCCTCGCCACAGCCAAGACGGTAGGCAATTTTTCCGACCTGCAGACACTCCACCGCGTGATGCGTCCCTTCTACAACGACCATACCGCCTACGGCTGCGTGATAGCTCTTTTCCTGCCGGCTGCCTTCTACTTCATCTTCAGCCGTGGAAGCAAGGGGTGGGCTCGATTGCTTTTTCTTGGTATTTTCGCCCTGCTCATCGTCGGACTGTTCTTCTCCTATTGTCGAGCCGCATGGCTGAGCGTGCTGGGCGCAATAGGAGTATATGTGCTTATCCGCATGGGCATGAAGGTGAAATGGATGGTGCTGCTATTCGGACTGGGCGTGGCTGTATTCTTTACTTATCAGAGCGACGTACTTTATAAACTTGGGAAAAACCATCAGGACAGTTCCTACGACCTTGCCGGACAAATCAAGTCTATCTCCAACATCTCGACCGATGCAAGTAACCTCGAACGTTTGAACCGCTGGGCATCGGCCATCCGCATGTGGAAGGAACAGCCGTTGTTGGGTTGCGGCCCCGGCACCTACCAGTTCCTCTATGCCAGCTATCAAAGAAGCTACCAGCTATCCACTATCAGCACCAATGCTGGTAATCTGGGCAACGCACACAGCGAATACATAGGTCCTCTCACCGAGCAGGGCGTACCCGGTGTCATCTTGGTAGTGTGCATATTTATGACTACTTTCGCCACGGGCGTACGCGTTTATCGCACTGCCAAAGACAAACAGGTGGCGAATATGGCGCTGGCCTTTACATTGAGCCTCTTGACATACTATATCCACGGTGTCTTCAACAATTTCCTCGACACCGACAAACTCTCCGTCCCCTTCTGGGCATTCACTGCCGTTATTGTCGCGCTGGACGTATACAGCGAAAAGAAAAACTCCTCCCCTCTACCCCACAACTCAGACTCCTCAACCGATGAAGAATAGGGTTCAATTGGCAGTTGCAGTCCTGATGATTGGTCGGTTTGGGGTAACTCAAGCACAAGACCTCCGTGTCGCCCCATGGAACAACCACGCTTGGACTGCCTCCCATGCCAACGTGCCCCTACTGCGTGAGGCAGCGGACCAATTCAACAACCTACCCGACAGTGCCGACCTCATCATCGAAGAAGCTCGTCGCCACCTAGGCAAGCCCTACCACTATGGGGGAAAAGGACCCAAGGCTTTCGACTGTGCGGGCTTTGCCCGATATGTCTATCTCAAATATGGATTCACCCTCCCTGGCGGCAGCGCTCCACAATACCGCTTAGGTCGACATATCGACAATCCCAAGAATCTTCAACGCGGCGACCTAGTCTTCTGGCAGGGCCGCTCGGGCAAAGGCGGTGTAGGCCATACGGGCATTGTCACCGAGGTAGACACCAACACAGGGGTGTTTCGGTTCATCCATGCAGCAGTAAGCACCGGCGTGATACACTCCTACTCCAACGAAGCGTACTACGCCAGCCGCTATATCGGTGCCACACGCCTACTAGGCAAGCGCAAAAAGCCTGAGACTCCGCTGCCACGAAGGAGAAAATAATACAGCAAAGGGTGGTAAAAGCCACCCTTTGTTGCATCAATTCACAAAGTAATATACCGTAGGGGCAGACCCCAGTGTCTGCCCGAATAATTTACGAGTTGCGTACCATACCGTTGTCGTAGCCACCGTTCTGGAGGGTCTTCTCGCCCTTGCGGAACTGCTTGCCGTAGTCCATCTGCC
>CAMYZD010000142.1 GCA_947303735.1 uncultured Bacteroidales bacterium
GAGTCCTTGATAATCTTATGGTAGCGGTCGACAATATCCTGCGGGGTGCAACCCTCTTTGCGAGCCTTGATGGTGATAGGCACGCCATGCTCGTCGCTGCCACCGATGAACATCACTTGCTCACCTTGCGCACGTAGATAACGCACATATATATCGGCAGGGACATAGACACCTGCCAGATGGCCTATGTGGACGGGGCCGTTGGCATAGGGCAGGGCCGACGTCACGGTGTAACGTTTGAAACGTTGGTCTTTTTCGCTATATGTCATTGTTTGTAAATGTATTCTACATCGGTATCGCTACTCACCTTCGTGGGATACCGCTTGTCGTTGTACTGGTATTGGTATTCAGCGTAGTCGTTAAGGGGATAGTTAAACAAATCCATCGACTGACCCAGGACAGAGGCTGAGATTGCCACCGACCCTGAATTGGTCATGGTGAGGGCATTGTTGAGCGACAGATTACGATAGGAGAAAATCTCACCCCAATTGCAGAAGAAGGGGTTGTAGTTGGTGTCGTAGGTATTGGAGATGGTATCGCTGATTGTCAGCGAGAGAGGCAAACCACCCTGTAACGCCATAAACATCTGTATCATACCCAAATACTCTTCAGGAATGTCGATAAACATCCTCAGCAGGTTCAAATCGTTAGTGTCAAGGACAACAGATGCATTGCCGTTGATAATCTGCTTAGAGAGATTTTCGCCTTCCCATTCGAGAGTCATGCCCAGCTCCTTGCTACCCACAGAGAATTTGGGGCTCTTGGCATGCTGGATTTTGGCTATCGCAATCATCTTCTCGGCAGCCTCACGGCCAACGAGCTTCTCAAAGAAGGAACCCGAACCCAACAATCCGGTAGCCAAGCTCAACAGGAAGCTATCTTCGATAACGATGTTGGCACCGCTGAGTTTGCCGGCGGCATTGTGGGTAAATTCCATCGCCAAGGCTTTTGCACCCTCATAGTATACCTCGCAAGAGGCGAAGGTGTTGTTCTCGCCATAGAAATAGCGGATTTCCTGGGTCTGGTCGCCTGTGGTGGAGACTTTTGAGATGTAATTGCCCGAATAGTTGTACGTGGTTGCTCCACCATCGGGAGTTGCAATCTTGTCCAGATTGTCGCCCACCCAGTTCCATTCCTGGGTCAGTACGCCGTCCTCGTTGATGGAGGCAATCTTCATCACGGGATGGTAAACACCCTCGGCATACACCGGTACGGGATCAGGCTCAATAGGTTCAATCTTTTCTTTCTTACATGAAACAATTCCTGCCACCAAGGCAATAGCGCACAGTGAGAATAATACTTTTTTCATTGTTCTAAGGGTTAAATTAATAACAAATCAATTATTTAAAACTGAAAAATGAAAATATCGTGGTTTAGAAATACTCGCCGCGAATTTTCATCTTTCAATTTTCAATTCATCAAATAGCTTTCTTGGCAGTGGTGGTGCGCTTGGGGGCAGCCTTTGCCTGAGTGGTAGCCTTGGGAGCAGCCTGCTTTGTAGCGGCGGTCTTCTTGGGGGCAGCCTTCTTAGGAGCGGGCTTCTCAGCGGCGGGCTTTTCAGCAGGTTCTTCCTTCGCCTCCTCCTTTGTCTCCTCCTCGGTCGGAGTCAGCTTGCCGGCATTCAGCAACACGTTGTACCAAGAGAACAGCTTCTTAGCGTCCGAAGCATGTACGCGCTCGGTATCATAGTCGGGGAGCACCTTCGCCAGCAGGTCGAAGAGGGTGGCACTCTCGGCTTTCTTGGGGTCAAAGTCGGTCGGCTTTGCGCCAAGCAGATTATAAATATTCTCGAAAATCTCCTCCAACGGCTTCTCATCGTTGGTAGTGAACATGCGGATTTCGCTCAGCTGGCTGATGCTGCTAGAAGCGAAAACGGGAAACTTCTGACCCGAGACGAGATTCTTGACGATGGCACCATTCTTGGTCCTGGAGATCAACTCGTTCAGATCGGGCTTGCCAGAAACGGCTAAGATGTTAGTAAGATCCATTTGTTGTAGTACAGTTGAATTAATAATCCGAAATAGCTACTTAACGCAAAAGTCATAATAATATTATATCTAGCGAAAACTTTTTCATCGCGAGGCCCCACCCACCGTTGTAACACACCACATTAACCCCAATCGGTCATTAGGGTTTATGCCAGAATAGCACGAGAAGTCAGTCTAATGACCGATTTGGGTTTAACACGACAACGCATTCCATTATGTTAAAACCGACCAAAGCCCTCCCTAATTGAAAAAAAAGTCGTATTTTTGCAGATTAAAAGTTTTGTACAAATGACAAAATGGGGCTCTTGGAGAGCCGTCGTATCGAAACGCAACAAACACAAAAACGGCAAGATGCTTGACGGAATAATCCTTCAGGCAATGCCAATGTAATATTAGTGTCATTATGTCAAAGAAGAAATATATAGACATGGAAAAGCCAAACCTTGGAGAGACTAGCTTTATTGCTGACATCAGGGCAATTGTATCAGCAGCTCGCGATGCCAGTTACCGAATGGCTAACTTGATGCAGGTTGTCCAAAACTGGCTGGTGGGAAGACGCATTGTGGAGCAGGAACAACAAGGAAAGAGACGTGCAGACTATGGCAAACGTGTCATCGAGATGGCCTCTCAAACTCTTACGGAAGAGTTCGGTAGCGGTTTTTCAGAAACCCAAGTGCGCAATTTTCGCAAATTCTACCTTACTTTCAATGATTTACATATTCAACAGACGTTGCCTGCTGAATTCAGAATGAAGCTTGCATCAATTCAGCAGACATTGCCTGCTGAATTTGATGAGGGTGGAATTGCCCTACCCGTCCAACTTTCGTGGAGCCACTATGAGAGGCTGATGCGTGTTGCCGACCCACAGGCTCGCCTTTGGTATTTGCAAGAGGCATCAACACAGCAGTGGGACTATCGCACGCTAAAACGGAACATCGACTCACAATACTACTATCGGCTTATTCAGACTCCAGAACCACAGAAACAAGAAGTTGTTGACGAAATGCAGCGTCTGACGGCAGATTATGAAAAAGACAAGTCCACTTTTGTAAAGAACCCCATGCTGGTAGAATTCCTCGGACTAAAGCACAGGGAGGCTTTCACCGAGACAAAACTGGAACAGGCTATTCTCGATCATCTTGAGCATTTTCTCATGGAATTGGGTAAAGGTTATGCCCTGGTCGACCGTCAGATGCATATTCACACCGAAGATGACGACTACTATATTGACCTCGTATTCTACAACTATCTATTAAAGTGTTTCGTCCTAATTGACCTGAAGACGACCAAGGTGTCGTATGAAGACGTGGGACAGATGGATATGTACTTGAAACTTTTTGACACATACAAGCGTACTGCGGGAGACAATCCCACCATAGGTATTATCCTTTGTTCTGAAACCAATGCAGACGTGGCGCGTTTCTCATCTCTTGCAAGCAATAGTCAGATGTATGCCTCCAAGTATCTCACTTATATGCCCACTGAGGAGGAATTACGCCGAGAGATAGAGCAACAGAAACAGTTTTTCTTGATGCAACACGGAAAGGAGTAAGCAATCATGCCAAAGAAATAATATCGAATGAACTATAACAACAAACACAAAAACGGCAAGATGCTTGACGTCAAAATCCTTTAGGCAAGTAAAGTCTTTCAAACTATGCCAAACATGAATTAACAAGGGCTGATGAACATCCAAAACATATTAGGCATTTCTGGCGAAAAGAATACCGCATATTATTGTGTGAATGTGATAACGTGTGAGTGTGCTAATCGATTTACGAATTAACGCTGTGACAAATTAACACATTCAGATAACACATCCCCACATCAAAAGACTAAAACAATAACGAGTTAACACGACAACGCATTCTATTATGTTAAAACCGACCAGAGCCCTCCCTAATTGAAAAAAAAGTCGTATTTTTGCAGATTAAAAAATATATAAAATACAAATGGCAAGTTACAGTTTTTCGGTTCAAGAATCCTTTGCGTGTAGGTCGTTATGGTTCAAGAAAAGATGTTTTCTAGCAACAACATAGATGTTTGTACCCTGTTATCAATATCAATAAAAAAATATGATGTTAAGCGATATATCAATAAAGAATTTCAAGTCCGTTGTGGATGTGAATTTGCCTCTTGGAAGATTCAACCTTCTAATTGGTGCCAATGGGTGTGGGAAATCGAATATCCTTGAAGGTATTGCCATGGGGGCCGCAGCTAGTTCCGACAAACTGGATTATGAATATTTTGCCAATCGCGGAATAC
>CAMYZD010000143.1 GCA_947303735.1 uncultured Bacteroidales bacterium
ACCGCGACATGGAGCATGTGTGCCAGCACTACAGCGCGATGGGCATCAAGGGCTTTAAGGTGGACTTTATGGATCGTGACGACCAGATTGTAACGGATTTCTACAAACGTGCCGCAGCCATGTGTGCCAAGTACCACCTGCTGGTGGACTTCCACGGGGCATTCAAGCCCGCGGGATTGAACCGCACCTACCCCAATGTGCTCAACTTCGAAGGGGTGGCAGGCTTGGAGCAGCTGAAGTGGGCACCGGCGACATGGGACCAGGTGCAGTACGACACCGAGATTCCCTTCATCCGCCAGACGGCAGGGCCGATGGACTACACCCAGGGGGCGATGCACAACGGCGCCAAGGGCTGCTATTATCCCTGCTGGAGCGAGCCGATGAGTCAGGGTACACGCTGCCACCAGCTGGCGCTGTATATCGTGCTGGAGTCGCCGCTGAACATGCTGTGCGACTCGCCCACCAACTATGAGAAAGAGCCCGACTACACCCGCTTTGTGGCAGAGATACCCACGGTGTGGGACGAGACACGTGTGCTGCAGGGCGAGGTGGGCGAATATATCGTCACCGCTCGGCGCAAAGGCGACGTGTGGTATATCGGCGGCATCACCAATTGGACGGAACGCGACATTGCGATTGACCTGTCGGAGATAGAGATAGGGCTGCTAAATGCGTATGGCACGATATATACCGATGGAACTAACGCCCATCGAAAGGGCAGCGACTACGATGAGTATGGGATTAAGGGCATGACGCAACTGAAGGTGCATCTTGCTCCCGGCGGCGGCTTTGTGGCAAGGGTGAGTAGAAATTAGTATGTAAACTATTAGTTAAATATTTCATTAATCAAACTATCAAATTATTACAAGATGAAAAAAGTATTTTCAATTCTGATGGCCGCAATGTTTGCGACAGCCATGTTCTCCTGCAGCAAAGATGCCGAAGATTTGATTATTGGCACTTGGGAAGAAACGGAAGCCACCTATAACCAAACCATCAATGGCGAGGCACAAGATCCCATCTCGATGCTCGAGCCTGGCGAGACCGTCACAATCACCTTCAAGGATGATCACACCTTCACAAGTGTCTACCACTCCAACGAAGGTGATGGCGACGAAGATGGTGGCAGCTGGTCTGTCGATGGCGACAAATTGACCATGACCGATGGTTTTGGCACTATGATCTATCACATCGACAACATCGACAAGAAGAGCATGTCCCTCACCTACAGCGAGTCGGGTGAGGAGGATGGCCAAACCTATACCACCACTATCGTGATGAAGATGAAGAGAGTCTGAGCGGCCCTCCACTTTGCGGGCCGGGGAGAGATGCCCTTGCCCGCAACTAATGTATTTTTGACTTTTGTCCTCCTTGGGCGTATAATAGGGCAAAAACACCCAAGATCCCATGATGCCAACTGAGAAGGATATAATAGCACGATGCCAGCAGGGCGACACAGCGGCTTTCCGGTATGTGGTGGAGCAGTACCAAACGATGCTCCTCACCCTCGGGCTGAAGATGCTGGGCGACGACGAGGAGGCTAAGGACATTGTGCAGGACACCTTTCTGAGGGCATGGGAGCATATCGGGCAGTACGACTCGCGCTATGCCCTATCCACTTGGCTTTATACTATGGCCGCAAGGCTGTGTATGTCCCGCTTGAAACGGATGCGACGGATAGCTCCGATGCCCGAGGATGAACAGGTGTTGCGTCGCTACATGAACGAGATGGACGGCCAGCGTCAGCTGGAGAACAGCGAGCTGGCGGCCGTAGTGCGTGTGCTGGCCGAGGGCTTGGGCGCGAAGCAACGGGTGGTCTTCACCCTCTCGCATCTGGAGGGTTTGGACAACCAAGAGATAGAAGAACGGACTGGGCTGAATGCGCGGCAGGTGAAAAGCAACCTGTATGCCGCCCGCCAGATTGTAAAACAACGACTAAAACAATTGGGCTATGAATAAGATGGACACATTGCTGGACAGCCTGCAACGGCAGCAGGCACAGATTGAGGACAAAGAGGCATTCACCGACATGGTGATGGAGAGGATGTATGCGCAGAAGCAAGAGAGGGAAGGGAATACATACCCCGCCACTATCGTGGCACCCCTTTCAAAAGGGGATGCTGGCGCGGCAAATAATTCTCAATTTTCAATTTTCAATTTTCAATTTATTGTTCGTGTTGCTGCCAGCATTGCCTTGGTGGTGCTGGTAGGTTTTTTTGTCACGCTTCGTACCCAGCCAGCAGTCTCCTCAGAATTGTTGGCGAGCAACCTTCACAACATAGAAAAATATCGAATGGACCTTTCCCAAATACCCACCGACGGCACTTCCCGGGACATGTATAGGTGCTATCAGGAGGCAAAGCGGGAACAAACATTTTATCATAACGAATTAATCAAGTACAGCCATGAAAACAGTTAAAGTGATATTGGCCGCCTTGTTGGCAGCACAGCTGCTGGCGGCCTGCTCCGACGGAGAGATACAGATGACCACCATCATTAACCGCAATGGGTCGTGCCAACGCATGGTGACCTTTGCTGCCGACTCGGCTGCGTTGGTGGGCAGCTACGACACTTCCGCAACGATGGCACACCTGCTGACTGACAGCGCATGGAGCAAGAGTTGGTGCATCAAAGGCGACACCGCCCGACATACCTACCCCATGACACTGGAACAGTACGGCGAAGTTCGCGCCTCGTTGCCAAAAGACTGCCCGAGCGACACGCTGCGGGTTTGCGCCGAGCGTCGGTTTGCCTCGGTAGAGGAGATGGGTGGCACACCCCTGTTGATGCTTGGCGACAAGCCGTTGATGGCGCAGGTGTCGCTTAAGAAGCGATTCCGCTGGTTCTATACCGACTACGTCTATGAAGAGACCTATCCCATCCAAGGGCAGCTGTTCTCCTATCCGCTCAGCAAATTCATAGAGGACGATGTGGCATCCTATTGGTTCACGGGAGAGCCCGACCTGATGCAAGGCCACTCGCCTGCCGAGAAGAAGGAGACTGACGACATGATTGAAGAACAATGCGACCGCTGGCTGGTGGCAAACTACGTGGCGGAGGCTTTCGACGCGGTGGCAGATGGCTACGACAGCCTTCCCGATATGCCTATGGACAAGTCGGCCTACCTCACCCATCGCGACTCGCTGATTGATTATGCCCTTGATTGTCAATTCACATTCGGAGACAATATTGATACCCTTTTCAGCGGCTATTTCGATAGTCGAGCTTTCGAAGAAGCCTTTGCATCGTCGAAGATTGAGCAGCAGTTGGATGCAAAGCTGGATGACTTTGTCGACCTGATGGGGCTTAAGGTCGACTGCCGATTGGTGCTGCCGGGGACAATACGGGATGCCGGCAACGGAGTGATGGAGCAAGGCGCGGTGCGTTATCGCCTGACAGGCAACCGCCTCATACCGCACGACTATACGCTCACCGCCACTTCGCGTGCCACCAACGTCTGGGCATTCATCCTTACGGCACTTATTCTGCTTGCCACCATTGTGGGGCTGAGAGTGAAGGCAAAAAAATGACAAGTTGTGTAATTCTATTAGCTTATCAGCTCGGTAGTTAGTGATAATTCTTCATCTATTATAATGCGACTTTTTTCCCAAACGGAAAAAAAGTCGTATTTTTGCAGCACGAAATAGTATAAATAGACACTATGGAATTGAATGAATCATTGAAGACGTTGGTCTTTGACAAGAGCGACCTTAAAAAGCAAGTATACCGTGCCACCAAGGAAACATTCGAGATGTTCCGCAACACCACACGCGAACTCATGTCCCTATTTGAGGAGCAGGCGCACAAAGAGGGGCGCGATGTGCATTTCAGTTTTACCGACCATGGCGACTTTGAATTCGAGGTCAAGTTCGCGGGCGATGTGCTGGTGTTTGTTATGCACAGCAACGTCTTCGAGTTCTCGCGCGACCACCAGGTGATGAAATCACCCTACATCCGTGAGGACAAACGGCGCTCCTACTGCGGCGTGATACGCATCTATAACTTCCTCGCTGACTCGTTTCTCTACAATCGCGACCAAGACCTTGGATATATGATTGGACGTGTGTTTGTTAACAATGAAAAGCACTATTTTATTGAGGGCAAACGCGAGCTGGGAATGCTGTACAATAATTTCAATACTTCAATGATTTCCAGTGAGTCAGTGCAAAGTATAGTAGAGTCGGCAATAGAATATACCACAAATTTTGATTTATTAACACCTCCATACGACGAAGTGAAGCTGGTTTCGG
>CAMYZD010000144.1 GCA_947303735.1 uncultured Bacteroidales bacterium
AGCAGGGCATCGTTGTAATGCACTCCTGCCAGCTCCAGCACCAAAGCCACCAGCAACAGTGCTCCGCCCATGATGGCCACCTTCAGCATAAAAGGCCTGAACTGTTTCGAATTTTGAATTTTGAATTTTGAATTTTGAATATTCATAATCATTGTTGAATTTTGAATTTCGATTTTTGAATTATCTCCTGCTTGTTCTTAATAATGGCTACCAATATTTTTATAACCTCCTCAGTAAGGTTGTATAGTGGGTCGAACAACTCTGAATTGATATAGCCTGATTCGGAAAGGATTTCAAGCCAAAAAGCGGTTTCTTCAGCCTCTTTCAAGGCTATCTGCAACTTACTGACACAATCAGCTTCGCTTTGAGGTCGTTTCGCCTCCCTGATGTTTGCACCAACACTTGTTCCACTCTTAAGTATCTGTTTCGACATGATGTATTCCCCTCTCGATAACAGAAAGTTATTGAGCTTTACTATCTGCAAAGCCAATTGTTTACTTTTGCTATAAAGTGGGTTTTCCATGTTCAAAATTCTAAATTCAAAATTCGAAATTAGGATTCTGTTTCGACATGATGTATTCCCCTCTCGATAACAGAAAGTTATTGAGCTTTACTATCTGCAAAGCCAATTGTTTACTTTTGCTATAAAGTGGGTTTTCCATGTTCAAAATTCTAAATTCAAAATTCGAAATTAGGATTGTCTGCTAACGGACAATCCTGGTGCCGCAGTTGGGGTTGTCCAGCTGGCCGGCCTCGGTGATGATGCACTCCTTGCCGCCGTTCTCGACGAACATGATGGCTGCGCGAATCTTCGGCGCCATGCTGCCTTCGGCAAAGTGACCCTCTTCGAGGAGTTTCTTGGCCTCGGCAACGGTGATGGTGTCAAGCGCCTGCTCGTTCTCCTTGCGGAAATTGATATACACCTTGGGCACATCGGTGAGGATGTAGAACTCGTCGGCACCGATTTGCACAGCGCAGAGGGCGCTGGCAAGGTCTTTGTCGATAACGGCTTCAACGCCGCGCACATAGTCGCTCTCCTCCACCACGGGGATGCCGCCGCCGCCAACGGTGACCACGATGTGGCCGGCCTTGGCCAGTTTCTCCACAATCTTGATGTTGTTGATGCGTGTGGGCTTGGGCGAAGCCACCACTTTGCGCCAGCCGCGACCCTTGGGGTCTTCCTTATAGACGGCGCCGGTAGTCTTGGCCAGCTCCTCGGCCTGCTCCTTGGTGTAGTAAGGACCTACGGGTTTGGTGGGGTTCTGGAACATGGGGTCGAACTTGTTGACGGCCACCTGGGTGACCAGCGTCACCACATCGCGCTGGATGTCGTGGCGGGCCATCACATTGCGCAGACCCATCTCGATGAGGTAAGCAATCGAGCCCTGAGTCTCGGCCACGCAGAAGTCCATGGGCATGGCCTCGATGCCGGCGCGCTTGCCCTCTTCATGCTGGAGCATCACGTTGCCCACCTGCGGGCCGTTGCCGTGCCCGATAACGATATTGTAGTTTCGTTTCAGCAGGTTGAAGAGCGACTCGCAGGTCTGTTCCACATTTTCTATCTGTTCTTGATAAGTGCCTTTTTGGCCGCTGCGCAGCAGTGCGTTGCCTCCAAAAGCCACTACGGCAAGTTTTCTCATTATTGTATATTGTTAGTTTTTAAAATGTTACGTACTTATTGGACAAACCAATGAGACTGCAAATTTACGTTTTTTTTTCAAATTACAAACTTTGAAAATTGAAAATTGAAAGTTGAAAGTTGAGAGTTGAATTCGAAATTCGAAATTCGAAATTCAAAATTGAAAGTTGCATGTCACTTTTCGTTTAGAAAATGGCTCTAATGGGGCAAATTGAACCTTTTTTTTTATTGGAAAAGTATTCGTATAAAAAAAAAGTGTATTTTTGCAAATTGAAAATTGAATAGATATGTTGAAAAGAATGTTATCAGTATTGGCACTTGGCGTGCTGCTGGGTGCTGAGATGCAAGCTCAAAAGATTGTCGATACGTGGGGATTTACCACAGGTGTGGACACCACTTTGTGGATGGACATCACCGGGATGGACTCTACCCTCATCGACGGCCACAACACGACGACGGGGTTTTCTAATGTGTGCAACATCGGGTTTCCCTTTACGCTGGGGGCTACTACCCATACCCAGTTCTCGGCCAATACCAACGGCACCATGAGGCTTGGTTCGGGCATTGCGTCTCCCGGCTCTTACAACCAACCATTGGGGTCGAACATTTCCAACGGCCCCAAGATTGAGCCTTTCGGGCGGCGCGGTCGTTACGACGACAGCTGCTATACCCGCATGGCGCTGCTGGGCGACAGCGGCAGCCGCGTGCTGGTGGTGGAGGCAAGGGTGAAGGAGTACTCCAGCAACCTCTATCCTGGGTATTACAGTTACCAGGTGCAACTGTTTGAGACGGGTGCCCTGCGCATTGTATATGGCGAGAGCGACAGCACGGGCAATCCTGGCACTTCGCAGAACGGTGTGTCGGCAACGCGGGGCAATACTACTGACAAAGATGTCGTGTTTTTTGATTTTGCCACCCACACAGTGTCGCGCTTAGATGTGGCCTGCACGCTGACCAATGCCGTGGCATCGTGGCCTGAAAGGGGACGCTGGTATATGCTTACGCCTGACAGCGCCGCCTGTCCCTACCCTCCGAGCGTAACTTCCACCAACCAAGACCCTACGGGCATCTGGTTGCAAAACAGCTACGGAGGACTGGCCGACCTGCGAGTGATGATACCGTCGGCAGGCATCGACACCATCTGGCCGATGGAGGATAGCTATTTCTTCCTCGGTGGAGGTTTCACCCCCATCACTACCTATTATGGCACAGTGCAGAGCGTATGCGATAGCGGCCGTACCAGCTACCGCACACGCCAGTTTCAGTTCACCACCGGCTGCGGTCCTGTGACACGCCTGCCGTGGAGCGAAGACTTCGGAACCACAGCCTCCGCCACCTGCTGGGATGTGTCGCAATATACCTCTACCAATAAGAAATGGCGACGCGTGGGTAGTGCCATGCGAGGTGGTGCGGCATCATCGACGGAAAACCCCTCCAACGAACACATGGTGTCTCCAGTGTTTCTCCTGCCCGATTCGGACGGCATCGTCCTCTCTTGGGACTATAGGTCGGAGGAGTTTGTGAGAGCCCCACATGTGGAGGTTCGCATTGTGCCATGTGCCATCGACGGCACGGTGGACAGTGGCGTGTGGACGACATTGCTGACGCTCAACGACTACGTGGCAAACTATACCCGACAGCATGTATCCCTCGACCCTTGGCGTGGAGGGTATGTGAAAGTGGACTTCGTCATCACGGGCATATGGGGCCAATATGCCTGGGTGGACAATGTGACGCTCCGTCTGCAACAAAGACCTCTTGCCCATCTGCAGGCACCCACCGTTGCCCATGTGGGCGACAGCGTGGACTATGTTGCCACCATGACCGAGGGTGTGGACAGCGGCGTGGTGTACACTTGGCATTCCAGCCTGCTGAACCAGACCTCGACGGCTGTAGGCGGCTGGTCAGTGGTATATACGGAGACGGGGATTGACACAATCACCCTGGTGATAACCAATGTGTACGGGGCTGACACAGTCACCGCCGTCGTGTATGTGGTGGACTGCAACCCCGTCACCGCCCTGCCCTGGGAGGACGGCTTTGCACACACGGATGACTGTTGGGTGACAAGCGGATGGCAGAAGGAGACGACCTATGCCTTCCACGACGAGGATAATGCGTACCGCCAGTTTCAAAACGTGATGTATGCATCCAGCACGGGTGCCTACATGCTGTCGCAACCCATCAGCCTTCCCGCCACGGGGATGCACAATATGAAACTGTGGGTGGAATGTGCCTCGCCTTTGACAGTGCGACTCAGCCCTACGGCCAACACCGCCATTGCCTCTTTCACCGACACATTGTTCACCGACTTACATTCACGCAGCCAATCCGAACTATGGTGGCAGGTGGCCGACCTTGAGCCTTATGCCGGTCAGACGGTGAGAATAGGCCTGTTCAAAGAGGCCGGAGATCTGCAGGCATTCGTTAACAGGGTGAGGATAGACTATGATACCCTGCCGGTACTGTGGCAGGTGGTGGTGCCATCACTGGGCAGTACCGACTCGACGACAGTGTGCCGTGCCGCGCTACGGCGTGGCTCCACTGACAGCCTGACTGTCACATGGCATTCTACCCTCTTGGACAGCACTTGGGTTGTGAATGGAGATTA
>CAMYZD010000145.1 GCA_947303735.1 uncultured Bacteroidales bacterium
AAAAAAAGAGAACCACGTCTTCCTTTCCTATTTATCTCAACATGTTCATAATAGGTAGAATAGATTACCTTATAGCGAAATCAAGAATCAGATTTTCATTGAATCACATTTTTTTCGTATCTTTGCATATTTATTTATATATATGATCTCTTATAGACATTCGATTATATTACTGTTATTCTGCATTTTGTCCTGCACCACTAACTATTCTTGGGCGCAAGAGGATTGGAATGATGTAAGGACATACAGCATCAACAAGGTGTCGCCGCATGTAAATGTGATTCCCTACGCTGACGAGGAGGATATTGTCGACCTCAAATACCAAGCTTCTCCATACTATCGTAGCCTTAACGGGACATGGAAAATCAAAGTAGTAGAGAATCCAGAGTCATGCCCTCGAGGGTTCTATGAGACTGGCTACAATGTGGATCAATGGGATGATATAGATGTACCTGGAAACATCGAGTTACAACTCGACAGCGATGGCAAACCATTCGGCATCCCAGTCTATACCAATATTCACAATGAGTTTGCCTCCAATCCGCCATACGCCCCTACCGAATACAATCCCACTGGTTGTTACGTACAAGATTTTCAAGTGCCTGAAAGTTGGAGGGGGCGCCATGTATTCATCAAGTTCGGCGCGGTGAAATCCGCCATATATCTCTATATCAACGGCCATAAGGTCGGCTATTCCGAAGATTCTAAAACTCCTGCCGAATGGGACATCACCAAATATGTACACCCCGGTCAGAACCGTTTGGCGGCAAAGGTCATTCGATTCAGCGACGGCAGCTACTTGGAATGCCAAGATATGTGGCGCATGAGCGGTATCACTCGCGACGTATGCCTCTATTCCACCCCTAAGATATATGTAGCTGATTATAAAGTCTCTTCACACCTCGATGAGCGCAAGGGCCATGGTCTGCTAGGTCTAGAAGTGGAACTTTCCACTCCTCTCACCCACCCCATGCGACTGGAAGCAGAGCTCCTTGACGCCCAAGGCGAGCGCGTTTGGAAGCAGGAACGGGAGTTGGGGTTCCAAGAGTGGAATGTCACCTTCTCCGATAACGAGGGCAAGGTGCCACAGGTAAATCCCTGGACCGCCGAAACTCCCTATCTCTACACGCTCATCATCCGGCTCAAAAACACCAATTCCTCTTCTGTCGAGACCTTGGGATGCAAAGTAGGTTTCCGCAATGTTGACATTAGAAACGTGGTATATCGTGCCGACGACACCCTACTCACTGCTCGGCAGCTGTGTGTGAATGGAGTGCCTGTCACCATCAAGGGGGTTAACCGACATGAGCATAGTGCCATCGATGGGCACTATGTGTCGCGCAAGGAAATGGAGTTCGACATCATGCTGATGAAGCACCTGAACATCAATGCCGTCCGCACCAGCCACTACCCCAACGACGAGTATTGGTATGAACTCTGCGACCGCTACGGCCTCTATGTTTGGGACGAGGCCAACGTAGAGTCTCACGCCCAAGGCTATGGCGAACACAGTCTTGCCAAGAAGGAGGTGTGGGCCGAACCTATCATCTACCGGGTGAACAATATGTACCGCCGCGACCGCAACTATCCCTGCGTCATTGCATGGTCGCTCGGCAACGAATGTGGCAATGGCATTGCCATGGAAAAGGCCTACCGCTACTTGAAAGAACAGGACAACAGCCGTCCCGTCACATACGAGCGGGCCGTACTCGATTGGAACACCGACATTGTGGGGGTGATGTACCCCAGCGTAGACTATCTTTCCGACTACTGCCGCGACTGGCGAAAAGTATACAACCACTTTGAGAGAGTTGAAAATGGAAAACTGAAAATTGAAAAAAATCTGGATGCGGAAGCCGATTCTCAATTAAACGACCGCCCCTTTATTATGGTGGAATATTGCCATGCAATGGGCAACAGCCTAGGTGGACTAAAAAACTATTGGGACACCATCAACAAATACCCTCAGCTGCAAGGAGGATTTATCTGGGACTGGGTAGACCAAAGCTTTGTCATGAATGGACATAAAATACAGTACACCCTCGACTATGAGAAAGACTCTGCTTGGTATGCCGTAGGAGGCGACCTAGGGAGCCTGCCAGATGTAGAGGATGACGATGCTTTCTGTGCCAACGGCATCGTGACTAGCGACCGCCGCCCCCATGCCCATGCCAACGAAGTGCAGCAGGTGTACCAAAACCTCAATATCACTCAACACCACGATAATCGCCAAGGCGAATACTATATGTTGCACAACGACTTCAACTTCCGCGATGCCTATGAATTCATCTGCCATTACAAGATATACTCTTCGCTACGCGACACGCTCTATAGCGACACGCTCCACCCTCATCTCCCCGCCGGCGAGAGTTGCCGCCTGAATCTGCGTATGCCCAAGATAGAGCCTTTAGGAGGAGAACGTTTCTTCGTCCGCTTCAACTTTGTGGGCGATAGCTACGAAGTGGACGACCCCTACGACTACGGCTCGTCATGGACGCTGCACGAGAACAGCCACGATGAGTTTGAAATGACCGACATCGATGTACCTACCGACAGCATCCCGCTACCCTCAGTCTTGCCAAAGTTGTTCCGCTGCCATCACGACAAGTCGAGCAATACGGTTACTATTGCTTCCTCACCGTCGCTGTTTACTCTCACGATTGATGCCAACACGGGCTATATTACCCAATATTCCTACCACGGTGAAGAATTACTGCAACGTCCTATACGATGGAACTTCTGGCGGCCACCGACGCTCAACGACCTCGTCGACCCCTACGGGGCACGAGCCTGGGAAGGGCTTGGTGGCCTCACCGCCTCCCCTATCAGCTGTGCTACACACTATATTGGCGAGCCCGACCGCATGGCTGAAGTAGAACTGCTGTTGGAGCTGACCAGCCCCGAAGGACGCACTATGACCATGCGCGAGATTGTAGAGGTGGATGCCGAGGGTCGTATGCAACTCAGCTATGCACTACATCCCCGTGGCAACTATCGCACCCTGCCGAAGCTAGGCATACAGCTGGGCATTGACAGCAGCTGCCAGCAGGTGCAGTGGTGGGGCAATTACTATGAGACCTACCCCGACCGCAACGAAGCCCGCTGGACAGGACATAACAGTGCCACACCCAAAGAGGTGTGCGGCGAGCTACACGTGGTGCCACAAGAGAGTGGCAACCGTACTGCCTACTGGACAAGCTTTGCCATCGGCGACAAAAGACTCAGTTTCTGTACCGCTGACGAAAGGCCAATACACTTCAGTATCCGACAGTACGAAGACAGCGTAATTACTGAAGCCCAGCGCATCAAGGATCTTACTAAAGCCGACCACTACATTGTAAATGTCGACACTCGCCAGGCAGGCTTGGGCACAGCCACCTGCGGCCCTGGCGTCAGCAAACGCTATCGGATTGATGGCGACAGTATACAACGATTTCGATTGGTGGTAATGCCGTCAGAGCTGACCGACAGCGTCAACCTCTGGCACTACTGTGGCTACTATTTTGAGCCCTCCGCCACGCTGATGCAACCCATCCCCGACAAACAGCTCAACCTAGTCAAAGATATCACTGCCCATACCTACGGCGACGCTTCGCAGCCAGCAGACTATCCCAGCTTTCAATATTGCAACAACTACCCACATGTGCTGCACGACAGCCACCTAGGTATCACAGGCAACTATGGTGAAGGATGGACAGGCTTCAGCGGACGCGACAGCGTCGACCTTACAGTCGAACTCACCGATGCAGCCTCACTGACTCAGGTAGCCATTGGCTTCTGCCACAGTGCCTCCGACTGGGTATTGGCACCCGACAGCGTAGAGGTGCAGTGGTCACGCAACGGACGCACTTATTCCCCTTGGACGCCACTCCGTACCGTGCATCCCATTGCCAACTCCCAAAAAGACAGTCGCCGAGTCGCCATGCGCCGTTTCCTTACCCCTCGCCGTGGACTCTTCCACCCTGCCGAGGCCGACAAAGTCCGCTTTATCCGTTTCCGCATCCACTGCCAGAAGACTCTCCCTGCCTGGCATGTAGGTGCCGGCCAGCCCGCATGGCTGATGATTGATGAAATAGACGTAAAATGATTGTTTGATTGCTTGAATGTTTGAATGTGTTAATTCGTTAATTTGTGAAAGTGTTATTTGTAACCAAAGCATATAAAATCTTAATTCCCAATTCCCAATTC
>CAMYZD010000146.1 GCA_947303735.1 uncultured Bacteroidales bacterium
GAGAGGATGCTTTCGTTGATGATGCGCACAGTGCCCATGGTGTAGTCAACAGTATAGTCCACGTTTTCGATGAGCGGCATGCCGCCCGCCGTAACGGTGACGGAGCCGGGCGATACACTGTAGCCCAAGGAGATCTCGCCGCTCACACTGGAGGAGTAGTAGCCTTCGATGTAGAATTTGTTTTTGTCGGCATACTGCTGGGCAAGGGTGCGGGTCATGGTATAGAGCGAATCGAAGCAATATTCAAGAGCGAATTCATCGTCGCCGAGTATCTCCCGCAGGTCTCGTCCAAAAGGCTCCACATAGGGGAAGAAGATGCGGCCGGTGGTGGCCTGGATGGTGCCTCCCTTGTAGGCGGCGCTGTCGAACCAGTCGAAGACACCGTCGGCGTAGTAGTAGTTCTGCGAGGCATCCATGCGGTCGAGGCCAAAGAGTTCTATGAGGGGTATGCCCTCCTTGGGACCCGAGGTGAAATAGCCGATGCCCACACCGCCCTCACGGCTCTCGTACAGTACATTGAGGCGGAAGTTCTCCCGGCCAATCTGACTGCTGCGGAGGAAATAGACGTTTTTCATCATCAACCGCCACAGGGGGCTGCGGGTGTCGATGCGAGTGCCTTTGATGAGTTTGACAATAAGGGTGTGCGGGTCGTTGACTCCGTCGGTGGTGAGTTCGCCTACCTGATAGACGGTGGTGTCGCCGATTACCTGATACTGAAAGGCGACGGCCAGCACTTGGTCGGCGCTGAGGGGCTGGCTGAGGGAGATGAAGCCGAGCTGTTCGTTGTAGGTGTATTCGCTGCTGTTGAGCAACCGGGCACTCTGGATTTTCTCAAAGTCGCTGCCTGACACAAATCCCATGCCTTCCATATAGGCAGTGACATTGTCAATACTGCGGACGGCACCCGTGTTGATGATGTCGAAGAGATTGTTGCTCCCGTTGGTGGGTTTCACCGAGCGGCCACCGACGAGGCGGTTACTATAGGGGGTGTTCTCACCCAAATCGGTAAGTGCAAGGATATTGCGGTTGTTGGTCACCGCAGCGCCCACATTGGTGCGCCACACCTCCATACGGATGATTTTGATGTTGGTGTTGGGGGTGGGCAGTGTGGACATCGCTTTGTTGTAGTTGTCGTAGAAATACTGGGCGATGAAGTAGTGGCGGTTCTCCTCGTATTCGTCGGCACGTATCTGGAATTCCTGCGTGGAGGCGCCGCCCTGCACACGCATATTCTCGGTGCTGGTCTCTTTTTGAGAAACAACGGCATCGACGGTGAGTTTGCCGAACTTGAGTTTGGTGTGGACGCCGAAGAGTTCCTGGCTGCCGTGAATGAGGGTGGTGTTGAGGGGGAAGGAGATATTGGCGGCCTCGAAAAGCTGGAGGATGTCGTCTTCCTTGCCCTCGTATTTGAGCTTGATTTTGTTCTCGAAGTCGAAGGTGGCCTGGGTGTTCCAGTTGATGTCGAAGTCGAAGAGGTCGCCTATCTTGGCATTGAGGCTCACCTGGATGTTCTCGTCAAAATCGAAACGGGTGACACTTCGGCGGTTGGCATCGAGGTTGTAGTCGTCGCGGAAATTGTTCACAATCTGGAAGGTGAGGTCTGCGCTACCGGTGGGGTTAATGCTGATGTCGGGTATGGCAAGAAGACCATCCACCTTCTTGCTGATTTCGCTGAAGCCGGGTATGCGGCTGAGGAGTCCATCGTCCGAGGCAGTGTCACCCACAGCGGATTTCTCGTTCCAGTACTTCTTCATGAGCTGGTCCATCTGGTAACTCTGGTACTCCTCGAAGGTCATGTACTCGCGGCTGATGACCATATCGCCCAAGCGCGTCACTTTGATGTAAGAACCGCTTTGGGCATCGTATTCCACCGTGGTTTCGGGTCCGTTGGGGGTCTGGGCGTGCACCGGTGCCGGCGCTGCCCACAGCACCATCATCAGCAGCAATGCCATGATGCCACAGGAAAGGTTTGAGAACCTCCCCGCATGGATTGATTTATGGAACAACGATGCCAACGCTTCTGCCTTATATCCGTTTTAATGCTTCTTTTATCAATTCCTCCACGGTCTGAGAACCATCCAAGGACTGCAGCACCTTGTCCGCCGCCGCCTTGGGGAATCCCAGCATGACCAAGGCACCCAGTGCCTCTTCTTTACTCTGGGACATTGCCACAGGTGCTTTGCCCGGTTCCGCGCCGAGAGCCGACACCTTGTCCTGCAGCTCCAGCACGATACGCTGCGCCGTCTTGGCCCCCACGCCTTTCACCCGCTGCACCATCTTGGCATCCTGCGAGGCGATGGCATCGCCCAGCTCTTTCACCGAGAGAGAGGAGAGCATCATCCGC
Source organism: uncultured Bacteroidales bacterium (assembly GCA_947303735.1). Taxonomy (GTDB): domain Bacteria; phylum Bacteroidota; class Bacteroidia; order Bacteroidales; family P3; genus Colimorpha. The sequence goes on from CAMYZD010000146.1 coordinate 2,345, forward strand.
GCCGTAGCGGCCCCCACGCCGTTCACCCCTATCAAGAGCCTGAACATCTCCCGTTCTGCTTCGGTGTAAAAACCATAGAGCAGATAGGCATCCTCGCGGATCACCTCGTGAATCCACAGCCGCACTTCCTGCTTTTCCTGTATGGCGCTGTATGTGTTGAGCGTTATCTCGGTCAGGTAGCCCACACCGCCGCAGTCAATCACAGCGGTGGCAGGGGTCAGGGATGTCAGTTTTCCAGATAAGTATTCGTACATGTTCTAAAGGTTCTAAATCGTTCACTGTTCTACATCGTCATATTGATAGCCAATACCCTGTGCCGGAGAGTCTTCGTCAAGGTGGTAGTCTCCTTCAGATGGATCGACAAACTTGGGGTCTTCGTCCCACTCGCCGCCGCGCACAATGGAGTGCGTAACGGTGGCAGAGGCATCGATCCGGTCGTCAAGGTCCACCAACAGCTCTCCGCTATCGCGGCTGCCATATACGATGCAGTCGGTCAATTCGGCACGCATGGGATAGAGGTATCGGGTGTCGTTATAGTCGAGGTAGTTGGTAATAATGACCGCAGGCAGTTTTCGGGTCTCATAACGCCAGTAGTTGGCAAAGGTGCAGTGGGAGAAACTGTAGTCGCCGCCATACTGCAACACGGCCACCGCGCTGCCGCAGTTGGTCACCAGCAGGTTGTCGCCCTCTATGCGGGCGGTCTGCCCCATCAGCCCCACATGGGTGTGGTTGCGAATCTGCGTATTGCTGATGCGCAACGTGGGATTGGTGTTGGCACAGCTGTCGGCAAGAATGCCCACATAGCCGTTCTCAATCACAGCATGGTCTATCACATTGTCCTTGCTGCCAAGCGAAAGCCACACATAGCCCCACTGGCCGGGAAGCTTGTCATAGCGTCCGTCGTGCCTCACCGAAGTGAACAGCACAGGCTGCTCCGCCGTTCCATGCACATCGAGTGTGGCGCTGTCATACACCCACAACACGGCATCGTTGTGGAAATACAGCTCGTCGCCCGCCTGCAGATGCAGCGTGTTTCGCGAGTCAACAACCGCATAGCCAACAACGACATGCGGCAAATCGTGCCGCCAGTTCTCACAGTCGATCACGCTGTAGGCGTAGGGCTTGCCGAAAGTCGGGTCTATCAGGGGCTTCCCGTCGGAGGTGTGCAAAGTGTCAGTGGGCACATGATATACCGCGTTGCGCCCGTATGCCGTCAAAGGCAGGCGGCGCATAGCACCGTCGGTCTTGAACTGCACGGCATCCTCTATCAGGAACGGTTCGGTGGCCAGATTGGGCTTGATATTGGCACGCACAAAGACAAAGATGCTGTCGCCTGCCGCAATATCGACATTGCGGGCCACCATCCCCGTGTCGCCATCCACATTCAGGCGGAAACGCGACTGATACCCTCCGGCAAGCGTCACCTCGCTCAGACGCACAGCCTCGTCACCGCGGTTATAGACCTTAAACTGGCGCGTGGTGGTGCCCATCTGGGTGAACACCGTATCAAACGCCATCGTGTCGCACGAGAACTCCAGCTCCGCCATATCCGAGGCAAAACGCTCCTCCTTCTGGCACGAAGCCAGCATCGACAACAACAGTGTTGCCGTAATCAGCGCAATATGGAGAAGCCTTCTTTGCATATTTCTCGATTTAATTGAGAATTGAAATTTGAGAATTGAGAGTCATTGCTTGCGTCAGCATAATTCTCCATTCTCCGTCCTCAATTCTCCATTACAATTTACCATAACGCAAAACCGTCGGGAATATTATAGCAGGCAGGAAAAATAAATAGACATCGGGAATATCCTAATCATCAGCCATCGGGACTACGGGCA
>CAMYZD010000147.1 GCA_947303735.1 uncultured Bacteroidales bacterium
TCAATGCGGCTATCAACGCGCAGACCATGCAGCTTCTTGATGCCATAGAACAGGACAAAGCCACAGGCGGCAGCCCAGAGGTCGATGACCAAGATGCCGAAGCACTCAGACCCGAAGAATCCCCATCCATGACCATAGAAGGCCCCATTCGACGTTGACAGCAGACCCGTCATCAGCGTCCCGAGAATACCGCAAACGCCATGTACTGACGATGCACCAACAGGATCGTCGATGTGCAACACGTGGTCGATGAACTCGATGCTAAAGACCAGCACCACACCGCACACCAGTCCGATGACGACGGCCCCGAAGGGAGACACCAGGTCGCAACCGGCCGTGATGCCCACCAATCCTGCTAACACGCCGTTCAGGGTAAGCGACAGTGAGGGCTTGCCATACTTCAAATAAGTGACAAACATCGTGGCCACGCCGCCTGCTGCTGCCGCAAGGTTCGTCGTGAGGAATACATGCGATATCGCGATGCGATTCACCTCACCCGAGGCTGCCAGCTGCGAGCCGGGGTTGAAGCCAAACCAGCCCAGCCAGAGGATAAAAACACCCAAAGCCGCCATCGCGAGATTATGACCGGGGATGGCGCGACTTTTACCGTCACGCGCATATTTGCCCAGACGTGGACCCAGTGCCATCGCGCCGATGAGTGCCAGTACGCCGCCCACGCTATGAACGATGGCCGAGCCGGCAAAATCGTGGAACACATCGCCAAACGTACGCATCATAAAACTATTAGCATCGGCATTGCATAGCCAGCCTCCGCCCCACGTCCAATGTCCCTCAACGGGGTAGATGAACAGCGAGATGATTGCACTATAAATAAGGTACATCGAGAATTTCGTGCGTTCAGCCATCGCACCGCTCACAATCGTAGCAGAGGTAGCACAGAACACCGTCTCGAAAATCAAGAAGCCCTCTACGGGCAGGTCGCCCTTGTAGAAACTCAGGTCGCCCCAGTTGGGCATACCAATAAATCCAGCGCCCTCGCTGCCGAACATAAAGCCGAAGCCAAGGAAGAAGAACAAGAGTGAGCCAAACATAAAGTCGACAAAGTTCTTCATCAGAATATTTGCTGTGTTCTTGCCCCGCGTAAAACCTGCCTCACACAGCGCAAATCCCGGCTGCATCCAGAAAACCAACATGGCTGCCAACAGCATCCATACCGTATCGAGTGATAATCCTATTTCGTTCATATCCTGAAAACTTTTTGTGTGTTGTTAATTTACTAATTCTACTTCTTGTCTCTCAACACCGTATCACCATGCTCCCCGGTGCGAATGCTCCACGTATCGATCATGTCACTCACGAAGATGCGGCCATCCCCCACCTCACCCGTGTGAGCAACTCTGAGGATAACTTTCAACGTAGGGTCCACAAACTGGTCGCGGCAAACAATGGTAAGCTTCACACGCTCTATCACGTCGGTAGAATATTGGACTCCACGATAGATTCTTTCTTCTCTACTCTGACCAATACCATGCACGCTGTGGTATTCAAACCAGTCAATATCCGACGACAGCAGTGCTTCTTTGACCTCTTCGAACTTGGTCTTACGGATGATTGCTTCAATTTTCTTCATATCTTTTTACCTTTACAAATGAATACTAAGCCCAATCGATGGGCTGCAATTTGTCAATTGACGATGCAAAGTTACAACATAATGCTACAAAAACAATCAAAACTGTTGCATTTTGATTGTTAAAATAATAACATACTTACATTATGTAAACTAAATGGTGGTATTTGATGTCTTTTTGCTTTCTTTTTGTCAGCAAATAGCATCATTTTGTTACAAAGCGTCAAAACGTAAATATGTGTACGCGCACAAACGTATTGATGTCAAATTCTATATTGCATCTGGAATTTATCTGCTCCATCTCGAGATTCTCTCCAAGGCTTCAGCTGTGCGCTCATGCGTGCCGAAGGCCGTGAAGCGAACATATCCCTCGCCGCTGGGACCGAAGCCGCAACCGGGCGTGCAGACCACCTGTGCTCCATAGAGCAAGGATTCGAAGAATTGCCACGAACCCATGCCATCGGGCGTTCGCATCCAGATGTAGGGGGCATTCTCACCACCGTAGCACTCATAGCCCAAAGCCTTGAGGACGGTGAGCATGCGGGCGGCATTCTGCATGTAGTAGTTGATGGTTTCGCGCACCTGTGCCTTGCCTTCGGGCGAATAGGTGGCCTCGGCAGCGCGCTGGGAGATGTAGCTGGTGCCATTGAACTTTGTGCTCTGGCGGCGGTACCACAGCTGATGCAGAGAGATGCGCTCGCCTTCGAAGGTGGACACGCTGACCTCCTTCGGCACCACCGTGTATCCACAGCGCACACCCGTGAACCCGGCTGTCTTGGAGAACGAGCGGAACTCAACAGCACACCTTTTCGCTCCACGAATCTCGTAGATGCTATGAGGGATGTCGGGGTCCTGGATGTAGGCTTCGTAGGCGGCGTCGAAGAGGATGAGAGCATCGTTCTTCAGCGCGTAGTTCACCCACTTTCGCAGTTCTTGCTTGGTGATGACGGTACCCGTGGGGTTGTTGGGATAGCAGAGGTAGATGACTTCGACGGGACGTCCCTTGGGGATTTCGGGCACGAAGCCATTCTCCGCCGTGATGGGCATGAAGCGCACATTGGTCCAGTGGCCGTCGCGGTAAGTGCCACAACGTCCGATCATCACGTTGGAGTCGATGTAGACCGGATAGATGGGATCGGTGAGACCAATGAAATCGTCCCAGTGAAACAACTCCTGAAAGTTGGCGGTGTCCGACTTGGCTCCATCGTTGATGAAGATCTCATCCATGCTCAGGCGTACGCCACGCGGCAGGAAGTCGTTCTTCAGAATGGCTTCACGCAGGAAGTCATAGCCCTGCTCGGGTCCGTAGCCCCGGAAGCTGCCGGCAGTGGCCATCTCGTCGACGGCCTTGTGCATAGCCTCGATGACGGCTGGACAGAGCGGCTGCGTCACATCGCCGATGCCGAGGGAGATAACGTCGGCTTTCGGGTGAATGACCTTGAAGGCATTTACTTTCTTTGCAATGTCGGCGAACAGATAGTTGTTCTGCAGGTTCAGGAAGTGGATGTTTACTAATGCCATATTTCGTGCCCCCTAAGTTAGGGGGTTGGGGGTCTGAACAAGCGTTTATCAGACCGTTTTAATTACTACTATTCGCAGGGGACTGCGCCTGTTCAGCCCCCTTTCGCCCCCTGACTTAGGGGCATTCGATTTCCCCGTCGAAGACAAACTCGGCGGGACCGGTCATGTAGACATGGTTCTTTTGGAAGACGTGTCCTTCGGCCATGCGGTCACTCTCGCACCACTCAATGCTGAGTGTGCCGCCATCCATGACGATTTGCGACTTTCTGCCCGAACGCCCTTGGAGGCAAGCAGCCACGCCCGTGGCGCAGGCACCAGTGCCGCAGGCTTCGGTGATGCCGCTGCCGCGCTCCCACACACGAGTGCGGATGCGATGGTCGGGCAGTACTTGTGCGAACTCAATGTTGCAGCGCTGCGGGAAAGCCGGGTGATGTTCAAGAATGCGCCCCGTTGCTCCCACCTGGTCGATGTTATCGGTGAAGATGACATAGTGCGGATTGCCCATAGAGACGAAGACCCCTCCCCGACCCTCCCCGTTAGGGGAGGGAGACTCTCTTTCTTGATCCAACTGGAGGGAGGAGGGGATGGTTTGGCCGATTGCTGGGTTGAAGAGTGTTTCGTCTTCGAAGACGGGTTCACCCATATCAACTGTGACAGCCCCTACCCTACCTTCAGCCAGATGCAGGTAGAGGTGCTTGACACCCGAGAGCGTCAGCAGGCGAATCTCCGTCTTCTCGGTGATGCCCTTTTCATAGAGATACTTTCCGATGCACCGCGAGGCATTGCCACACATCATCGCTTCCGACCCGTCGGCGTTGAAGATGCGCATGGAGTAGTCGGCCTCGACAATAGGACTGCGACCAATGAGCACAAGGCCGTCGGAGCCAATGCCTTTGTGGCGGTCGCTCCAGGCGATGGCGCAGGCCTCTGGGTCGGCGATGGGGTGCTGCATGACATCAACATAGATATAGTCGTTGCCGCAACCGTGCATCTTGGTGAATGGAATCTTCATCGTTTACGAATTATT
>CAMYZD010000148.1 GCA_947303735.1 uncultured Bacteroidales bacterium
CGCCACTGGCGGACGTAAGTCCACAGGACTTCCTTAACCCCTCTAAAGAGGGGACAGCTGACGCGGTCATTTGCATCCTTTTGTTTATAGTATACGATATATTGGTATATAGTGTCATCGCGTGTAGCGCATCCCCTCTTTAGAGGGGTACGCCGATAGGCGGGGGGTATGTATAAGAGAGGTAAGAACTATGAACTAATTACATCAAAACAAAACAGATTCTTCCAAAATAGATTTCCCTAAGATTTCCAGATTTCGCGAAGCGGGGGTAATATTCTCCCCCCGCCTGCGGCGGAAATCCAGAAATCTTGGAGAAATTAGATTTTTCACTCGGGGTGGGTATGGGGAAGCTTCGCTGTAGGTTCGCTGTAGGTTCGCTTCATGACTGCCCCTGGAAGCGAAGAAACAGTTGAGGTAAGAGGTAGAAACTAGGAAGCAAGGGTTAGATTGAAAAGTGAAAATTGAAAATTGAGAACTTATTAAATTGAAAATTGAGAACTAGGACGGCTCCCGCGACGTAAGTCCACTGAACTTCCTTAATCCTCTGGAGCGGGGTACGCCGAGACGAGGGGCATGTAAAAGAGAAGTATAAGCTAAGAGGGTGAGGGTTTTGGCAATAGAATAGCGGCTCCGCCACGAGGCTGAGCCGCTATTTTGGTTGGTGTTGTCTGGTTGGGATTAGTCCTCAACGATAGCACCGGTGGGGCAAGCGTCGGCGCAGGTGCCGCAGCTAGCGCACTTGTCGGGATCAATCTTGTAGATGTCGCCCTCGGAGATAGCTCCGACGGGGCACTGGTCGATGCAGGTACCGCAAGCAACACAGACGTCAGTGATTTTGTAAGCCATTTCTTTTATGTTTTTTGATTAATAACGTTTTGCAAAAGTACTACTTTTTTTCGATATAGAGAGTTTTTTTTATCCAGAAGGATTTGCGACAGTGTTTAATGCTTGATAGTCTGACAAGTGGAAGGTAATAAAAAAACAATGTCAGACGTCGAAAGACACAACATTATGTTGATATGTTGATACGTTGATATGTTGATTTGTATTGTCTAATCACCAATCACTAATCACTAACGTATGGCCGTTTTCCGACTGATGAGATAGGCTAGAGAAAGGGGGATGGCTATCAGCAAAGTGGTGGCTAAAGTAGACTCGGCAACACCAAAAAAAATGGCGAGAAAAGGATTCTTCGACTCATTATCGGGTACCACCAATACCAAGACCGCGATAATGACATAAAAAGCAAGAATGACCCATACAAAGAAGCAGACGGCAAGACGCCAGGTGGTCCCCCAGAAGTTGTAGCCGAACAGTTGCCGATAGCAGATGTAGTAGTACAGCGGAATAAGGAAAATAGTAATCCCGTTGCTGACACTGATTGTGAAGGCAATAATAAGCATCAAGCTGCTCATAAAGATCTGGATGAAGATGTTTTCGGGGAAGGTCAGGTGCGAATGCCTCGGGGCAAAACGGAAGACTATCAAGGTGGGCAATATCATTATCATGGTCAGTATCATCATAGCCCATCCCGGATGGGCTACCAACCATTCATAGCTGGCAAAAATCATCTTGGCGTACCCATCCAAATCTCCGCCATCCAATTCGACATCGACAATGCCAACATCATGCCCGATTATCTGCATGAGGATGACATAGACCAAAGCCACAATGAAGAGCATGTTGACGGGTTTGTAGCATACCTGCCGGCGGCCGCCAATATAGTCGCCGATGAGGTGGCCGGGGCGCCAAAGGAGCTGCAGCAGGGTGTTGGGAAGTGAGCGGGTGTCCATTCCCCATACGTCGAGGATGCTTTTACCCACCCACTTCCATGTGATGTGTCCGTCGCCGGCTCCCTGCGAGCAGACAGGGCAGTAGTTGCCCTTGAACACATGTCCGCAGTTGGGGCATTGATGTTCCTCCAACTTTTCGTCGGAGTAGCGGGGAGGTTGGCTATAGGAAGTAACGAGTTGTTTTAGACGGTCTTTAATCGCCACGTGTTAGTGTGTTTAGAAGATAAGACTTAGCAGTACCCAGAGCCAGTGTGCGGCAATGCCGGCGCAAAGTCCGCCGATGGTGTGGGCACCAATGGCTTTGCCTATGAGTTTGCGGTAGCCGAGGGCATCGAGCATGGCGGTGTGGGTAGAGAGGTAGCCGCTCCAGCACATGCCCATGGCGGTAAAGACGGCGATAGCGTTGTTGGTGATGATGCCTTCAGAGATGAAACGCGGCACCAGACCGAGGGCGGCACCTACGGCACCGAGGGCGGTGATGGGGAAGGAAACGAGGGCACCACTTTCAAAGCCAAAGAGCCAGAAGAAGACTATGTTTATCTTGTCGGCGAACCATGTGATGATGGGCACGCCTTCGTAGGCGGCACCAGTGTAGGTGTGTGTGGCGGCGTCGGGGCCAAAGGTGAGCATCATGACGAGGGTGGAGATGCAGAGCACGCCGGGGATGATGGCGAAGCCAATGCCGACACCGTCCTTGCCGCCGTCGAGCAGCGAGTTGAGAAAGCGCTGGAAGACGGAGCCTTCGCTCTTGAAGGAGATTTGCTGTTCGTCGCCAGTGAATTCCGCCACGGGGGTATCGAGCTCGGGATAGGCCTTGAGGGTGGAACGCTGCATGAGGCGGGTAGAAATGATGCTGCCGATGATGGCACCGACGATACCCACCAAGGCACCCTTGCCATAGCCCAGACCGGTCATGAAGGCCAGCACCATAAGGCCCATGCCGAAGGCGGTGCCGAAGTTGGTGAGGGAGACGAGCTGGTATTTCTTAAAGTATTGCGAGAAGTTCTTGTCCTGCGCCAGCGAGATGATGGCGGGGTTGTCGGAAAGGAAGGTCATAATGGCGCCCAGGGCGGCGACACCGGGCAGGTTGTAGAGGGGTTTCATCAGCGGGCGCAGGATGTTCTCCAACAGGCGCACCACGCCAAACTCTATCAGCAGCTTGCCAATGGCCCCCATGAGCACACAGATGGCCATGATGTAGAACACGGTCTCGAGCAGCAGATGGTAGGCTGTCTGCATGAAGGTGTTGAGCATGTGGGGCAAGGTCATGCGGTAGGCAAGGACCCAGAAGAACCCAATAAAAAGGATCAGGAAGACGATGGCCTCGATGCTGCGTTTGCTGGTGAATTTAAGTGGGTTCTTGAATATTTTTCCGAACATGTGTTCAGCCCAGTGGGCATATTCGGTGGTCATTTTGCGGATGGGGTGATGTAGTGGCATAATACTAATAACTAATAAGGTAAAACGGAAGGTCTATTAATCCAGAGTACTTTTCTCGCTGAGGGATTTGGCCAGGCGGTCTTTGAGCATGCGGTGGATGTCCATATCCCAGGTGATGCCGATGTTGAAGCGCAGGGAGTTTACTTCCACGTTGTTGTCGGAATATGGGGTGGTGTAGGCAGAGGGTATGGTCTCTGTGTAGGTAGTGGTGCGGTTGGCCAGGAAGGCATGCAGGCGGAAGTCGGGACAGGCCTCGGGACGGTATTCGGCGCCAAGACCGTAGGTGAGGTAGGTGTGGCCTGCCTCGCCAAAGCAGTCGAAGAGGCCGCTGCCGATGCCATAGCCGGGAATTACCTCGTAGGAGTTGTTCTGCTCGTAGGCTCCTTTCACAAAGATGTTGAAGCCATGCTTGAAGTAAATGTTGGCACAGCTCACCACGGCAAAGGTGTTGCCCCAGTCGTTGAGGGCGTTGGCGCGGTGGATAAGGTCGACGTAGATGTCCCACTTGCTGTATTCCAGCTCGTGACCAAGGGCAATGTAGTTCATAAACTTGTGGTCTGGACGTTCGAACATATTCACGGAGTGGAGCACCTTGAAGTGACCGAACTTGCCGCTATAGAAAGCGTTGAACGAGAGCAGTCCGCTCTTCCATTCCGAGCCTAGACCATAGTCTAAGTAGGGGGCTCCATAGTGGACGTAGGGTGAGTTGGCCACCTGTAGGAGGAACATCTGGTTGGCGTCGTCGGTCTTGTAGGCGGCGGCGACGGCA
>CAMYZD010000149.1 GCA_947303735.1 uncultured Bacteroidales bacterium
ATGAAAAACCACGACAAATTTTTGTCGACTTTTCCGTGCAATCTAGAAAAGAAATGTGTAAAGAATTATTACTTCTCTGCTTTTCCGTCTTCACTTTCGACTGGCAAATTTGTCACTTGTGGCTTCTGAGGGTGTCATTTGTGGTCTTTGACCTTGTCATTTGCGGCATCTGAGCCGCTCATTTGCCACAAGTGAGAGCCTCAAAGCATAGCTCTGACAACCCAAAAGCATCGTTTTTGAGGGTCAATAAAGTGTAAGAAAAACGGAAGCCATTGATATTCAACGACTTCCGAAAATATCAAATTTTGGCCTTTTTCGCACCAAAACCTATTCTGTTTCAAAAAGATGCCCGTTTTTAGGGGGTGAAATTCAGAATTATATTTACAACTAGCAACCTCGGAAGGCCTTTTTCATTCTGCTGTTTTCACAATTTTCATAGCGCGCATCTGTCCGTTGGCAGTAGCTTCGCGGCGAATATAGATGCCGGGAGTGGTGGGGGCTTTCTGTCCCAACGAGCGTCCATCGATGGTGAAGTACGTAGCTGTAGCTGCATCTTGCCCTGAGGTGATTGGCTGTTGTTGAATGCCTGCCCATTGTTTCTCGATGTCGATACTGACGGGGTTGATGCCTCGACGTGTGGGCGTCACCTGCTGGATGGTGCCATCGGCGTTGAATGTCAATCGATCGATACACACTTCGCGGTGTGTGCCGGGACCGTTGTTCAGATAAGAGCGATTGATGCGGTGATAGACAATGTACCAATCGTCGGTTCCTGGAATGTTGATGATAGAGTTGTGTCCCGTTCCATAAATCTGGTGGTTGGGGTCCTGGATGATGACAATAGGCTCCTTAGCCACACGAATGGGGCCTGTAGGACTAGTGCTCGTTCCGTAGGCCACATGATAGTTGGCAGCCCCCGTATCATCGACGCTCCAAAGGAAATAGTAAAGGCCGTTACGATAGAACACGTAGGTGCCTTCGCGGTAAGCATAGTCAGCAAGAGTGCCACCCGTAGGCGTGATGGTGAACTCGGGTCCTACGCTGAGCATGTCGTCGGCAAGCAAACGGTAGTGCATCAATCCGTTGCCATAATAGAAATAGGTCTGACCGCTCACGGGGTCGGTAAATACATCGGAGTCAATCATCTGTCCGCCGCTGGTTTCGGTGAACAAGGGGGCGACAGAAGCCTTGAAAGGTCCTGTGGGACTGTCAGCAACGGCCACGCCCAATGTTTTTTTACCTGCCGATGGGTTTTGTCCACTAAAGTAGAAGAAGTATTTCCATGCTCCGTCCACCAGTTTCTCTTCTATGCAGGGTGCCCAAGCGTTGCCTGTGGCCCACGGCACCTGCGAGGTGGAGAGATCAAGGAAGGTGCCTTCGTTGGTGAAGTGCACAAGGTCGGGCGATGAGAATACGTCGAACGAGAAGCCGCCCCAACCGTCATAACCGTCGGTGGTGGGATAGATGTAGAAGCGTCCTGTCTGTTGTGAGAACAGCACTTCGGGGTCGGCATGGAATCCGGGGATAACAGGGTTGGCCTCAGCAGTGACCTCGACACGGTAGGTGCGACTCGTCACACCGTTCGACACCACGTAAGCGACTGGTCCTTGGGTGAAGTCTTGCGGACCAATAGGAGAGATTGTGCTTCCCACAGACACGGTTAGTTGCGGGTCAAAAGCACTAAGGTCGGCATCGGGGCTTACGGGGATAGTGACATTGGTACCCGCGATGAGGATGTTCTCTTGCTTGGCAAAACGGCTGGCAGACCCTTCGATAGTGGTTCTCAGGTTGGCTGTCGGGAATGCTTCGAGCAAGGCCTGCGTCTCTTCAGGTGTGATGGGGATTACGGTTCCGTGGCGCGGGGTGAAGGCACCGGTAGTCTCGGTGTTCTTGACGAACGTGAAATGCTCGAGGTCGGTGGACGAGCAGAACTGGTAGTGCTTGTTGTCATAGCAGTCGTACATCAGAATCCACTCGTCGCTATTAATGCGTTTGAAAACGCCAGCGCCTTCTACACGCTCCGTCGTCTGCTGCAGGGTTTCAGAGGGCTTGCCCCATTGGCTTCCGTTTGGTTGTCCAGGTAGTGGCGTAAGTCGAGAGGCGGTTACCTTGCAGATTCCTCCCTGCCCCTCGTTCTTGTAGAATCCGTGGTAGAGGGAATCATTTTCGTTGAAGACAATATCCATGTCGATGGTGGCCGAGCCGCGGTCGTAGAAGAAGGTGGGTTGGCCAAGAAGGTCGGTGAAATCGTCGTTGGCGTAGCAATAGAAGTCTTTGTCGTAGGGGGCGGTGTTATCGGTAGTGAGGATGGAGAAGTAGACCATCAGTCGTCCACGTGTGCCGTCGGCGTTCTCATAGTCGGGGTCCCATATGGTTTCGGGTGCCCACACACGTGTGACTTTGGCAAAGGTGGTGCCGGCATACTTGTCGGGGAAGTTCACACGGCTGTGCGTCCAATGTATGAGGTCTTTAGACTTCATCATGACGAGACCACGATTGCTGTCCCACCCTTGTGCTGACCGCATATCGGTGCAAACCATATAGAACATTCCATCAGGTGCGCGCAGAACATGCGGGTCGCGCACGCCTTGCTTGAGAGATATGGTGTCGCTAGAGACGACCATCCTTCCATTATTGATGGGCGTGTAGTTGTAGCCGTCGGTGGAGAGGGCGTAATAGATGTTCTCGTCTTGGTTGGAGGGGAAATAGACGAAGAGATAGGCCGAATAGGGCTCCTGTTCGTGTAGTCGTACGGGGAAGACATGCTGCTGCCGCTCGTTGTTTTTAATGACAGTAGCGATGAGATTGACCGTCTTGTAGCCTTCACCAGTGGCAGGTAGCTTCATCACGCGCCCGTCATCGGTGAGCCATTCGGGGTCTTCGGACTTCCAAAGGACGACGGTACCCTTCTCGCCTGTAGTGGGCAGGGTGATGTTGCCATAAACGTTGTTCAATCGCAACTTTGAGCGTAATTGGGCGATAGCATATTCCACCGACTCGGCATCGGTCATCTCGGGAATGACTCCCACTTCAAAGCTCAACGTGTCGGCACATTTGCCTCCAGAAAGGCAAGTGGCAGAGAGATAGGCGGTGAGGACGGCATGAGCAATGGGGCTGCCTGCGCGCGGACGGGTGATGTGTCCGTCGGCGGTGATGACCTTGCTGTCGCTGGTCTCCCAAGTGATGTTGATTCGTCCTTTGTAGATGCGTGGCAAGTAGATGTCATCTGACAAAGCACTGACATCGCCAAGGGTGAAGGCACGCATATCCTTCAGCAGCGCCAGCGAATCTTCGTAGGCGCGTTGCACTTGTCGGAGCGAGTCTTCGTAGGCATTAAGCCGTGTGGCACCCTCACGGAGTGTGGGAATGTTGGTAGCAGCGAAGTCGCTAATGAGGAAGTTGGCATATTTTGCACCTTGTAACGTAGCACCATCGAATCCGCGGCCGAGGCAAAGGTGAGAAGTGAACGGCGATACGCTTGCTGGCGAGAAACTGGTCTTAGTGGATCGTGATACCGACTTATTCACGTAAAGGGTTGTTCGCCCAGAACGTCTAACGATGACAATGTTGTTCCACACGCCACGCTCAATAGCATCTGCCAGTTGGATGGTCTCAGAGGTGGCATCGTCGCCTGTGGAGATAGTAAAACTCGACGTTGCGGCATCGAACAGTATGCCAGCTCGGGTGTCATTCTTCCCGAAGAGGAACACAGGCTGCTCACCCGAAGAGGGAAGGGTGGTAGGCAGAAAGACGTTAGTGGAGATGGTATAGTCGCCTTCGATTCGGGCGAGAAACTCAGCGAGTTGCCCGTCGAACTGGAACCATCCTCCCTCAGAACCGAGCTCAAGGATGTCGGTGTCTGCGTATCGCGTGAGTTGTGCCCCACCTTCGAGCGTTCCACCAAACTGTCCGCTTTGGTCAGAGGTGGAAGAGAAGTCGTAGAGCACAGTTGTGTTTTGCGCTTGAGAGGGAATTGCGATGAAAGCCACTAAAGA
>CAMYZD010000150.1 GCA_947303735.1 uncultured Bacteroidales bacterium
TGATGGTGAACACACGGTCGGAGGCGTTGTTGGCGGAGTTGTAGTAAATCTCCACATTGGGTGCAGGCTGTCCGCCCATGGGGTCGTAGTCGGCCACAAGTGCGTCGAAGTCGGCAGGGAATCGCATTGCTATGGCGTTGATTTCTTTGTCCTGCAGGGCTTCGATGTCGGTTTGGCTGACGGGTTGCTGGAGGATGACAATGCTGCTGTCGAGCGAGGAGAGGATGGGTGCCACGCTTTGGGGCATGTTTTCCACGCGGACAGTCACCACATCTTGCTCACCGTGGGTCTCCATATTACGTATACCCACCCCCATGAGGCTATAGATAAGATAGATGAGCAGACCGGGCATGATGACGGTGGTGAACACCAGCTGGCGGTCGCCAAAGAAACGGGCAAATTCCTTGCGGATGATTGTCCAGGTGTTGTTGCGCTTTTTCATTCTTCGTCTCCTTTCTGTGCTTTGTATAGTTCAAAGAATCGGTCTTCGATGGTGAGGCCGTTGCATACCTCTTCGAGGGTTCCGCATGCCGAGAGGCGGCCGTCGATGATGATGCCAACTCGGTCGCAGAGGCGTTCCACCAGACTGAAGATGTGGGTGGACAGGATGATGGTCTTGCCTTCGGAGCGGAGCTCTTGCAGGTAGTCGGTCACGGTGCGGGCAGTAATGACGTCGAGGCCGTTGGTGGGCTCGTCGAAGATGATGATGTCCGGGTCGTGAACCAGCGAGATGACAATGCTCACCTTCTGCTTCATGCCGGTGGAGAGGTTGGCCACTTTCACCTCGGCAAACTTGTCGATTCCGAAGCGGGAGAAGAGTGCTTTCTTACGGGCGGCAGAGGTGGAGGGGTCCACACCGTGCAGGTCGCTGAAGAAGTTGAAGAGATAGTTGGGTGTGAAGAAGTCTTCCAACTTCAGTTCACTGGTTAGGAAAGCAATCTTGCCGCGTACCTCTTCGGGCTGGCTTACGATACTGCTTTCATCTACCCATGCGTCGCCACTGTCGGGCTTGATAAGGGTGGCGAGCATGCGGAGGGTGGTGGTCTTGCCTGCCCCGTTGGGTCCGAGGAGACCGAAAATCTCGCCTCGGTTGGCGGTGAAGGTCAGATTGTCTACCGCCACCTTACGGCGTTGGTTTGTGCGCTCCAGGCGTTGCTGTTTGCGCGACAGGGTGAAGGTCTTGCTGAGTCCTTCGATGCGTAGGATTTCTGACATGTTATGTTGATATGTTTGATGTTGATATGTTCAGTGTTGAAATATTGATGTTGATAGCTCCAATTATTTCCCTTTTCCCTTTTCACTTTTCCCTTTCCCCAGCACTGCCCAGCGGACGAAGGGGATGCGGCGCAGCAGCTCGTATAGGGCAGGGGAGAGGGTGAAGACTGCCACCAGCAATATTAGATAGTCTGCCACGGGCGGCAGGGGGGTGTAGAGTTTGAGCATGTAGCCGAGGGCGGCAATGATAAGGTAGTGGACAATGTAGATGCCGTAGCTGCTGCGAGTCATGTAGGAGGCAAAAGGCGAGGTGCGGTCGGCCCAGGCCTTGAAGCATCCCAGCATGGCAAGGATGGCCAGCCAGGCAAAGAGGTTGGTGCTCCAGTGCATTAGGTAAAGCGGTGCGGTGTTGTCCTCGCCCCATGTGGCAAGGGTTAGTGCCACTCCCGCAGCAACCGCCGGCACAAGCAGCCAGTAAGTATAGCGCGACAGGAAACGCTGCACGTTGTCGCGTGAGAAGAGGTAATAGCCCATCAGGAAGGGGACGAAATAGGCAGCCGGGCGGTAGAGGTTCCATAACCCTTGGGCGCTGTGTTCGGCGGGGTGGGGGATGGAACCTTGTGCCCCTGCCCAGATAAGGAGGAATCCACCCACCAGCAGGAGCGCCAAACGGCAGGGCTTGGACCAGCCTCGCGTGGACTGCAGCAGACGGCCGACGGCATTGTACAGGCGGTCGCGCTCAATAGCGATAATAATAATCAGCAGCAAGCAGAACACCCACAGCTCCTGAATAAACCACAGCGGGCCGATGCCTGAGAAAGCACATGCCATATAACGGACAGGACCGGCGGGGATGGAGGCAATCTGATTGGGGATGCCCTGCGCCACACCGGCTATCTGGGTGTTGAAATAGCCCGTCATCCATTGGAAGACAAACAGGCCTATCGTGGCAGGGACAAGCAGCTGGCGTGTGCGTTTCTTAAACCATTGCCCAGGAGTGATCTTCCCTAGAGCATAGCGGCTGCTGATGCCTGCCACCAAGAAGAGCAGCATCATAAACCAAGGATAGAGGAGATACATCACCACATCCTGCGGCTGGGCTTTGGGGTCGTCCACCCAGCCCCCGATACCGCCGAAGACTCCCTTGTTGTTGTAGAAATAGACCACATGGTAGAGCAGTACAAGCAGTACTGTCACCCAGCGGATGTTGTCGAGGAAATGTTTTCTATTCATAGTTGTTTGCGTAGTTTGTTTTCTATTATGCAGTAAATGACACAGAAGGTTGACAATAGGACGACAACTGCGATGACTAACACTGTTTCATTTACTACGTGGGGACACAGCACAGCGAATGAGATAACCGCAAAGAGCAGGGCTATCATCAGCGCACCAACCCCAGCCGAGATATAACGCATCCCGTCAGGGTCGGGACCATAGGTGACACGCTCCCAACGCCAGCGACCGTCACGCCGGTGGATAGTATAGTTCCTGTTGTATTGTGGATTGAGGGTAAAGAAGACAATTAAGCCGCCCGTTATCAGTTCCGAGAAGAAGATTATCACCGGCAGCACGATGCGCACCTCAGCATCATCTCCCAACACCACCAGCAGCACCGTTTGCGCCAGCAGTATGCCCACCGAGGCAAAAAGCAATATACGGAAGATGGATTTATTGCGTTCTTTCATGGCAGGTTAACTGTTATTTTCACTCCTTTTAGCCATTGCTATTTTCACAGACATCCACAGCACTACTGCAACCGTCAAGACACTCAATACAACGATACACCATCCAGCGGGAATCCTATCGAACAGTGGTACACCGAGTTTATCCATGATGTCAACGGCAAAGATTAATGTTACACACACGCTCATGGCACCCAACATAATGTAACTGTAGCCGTAGGGGTCGATGGCGTTACTCTCGTCCAGCTTCAGCCGACGCTCGCGAATGTCCAGTTTCAGATCCACGCTCTTCCCCTGATGGACAAAGATATACACCACTGTCAACAATGCAATCACTTCGGGCAGTGTCCACAATAACAGGTGCGATACCTTCTCACCTCCCATCGGCATCTTGATAATAAACCACACATTCGATGCCAGGCAGATGACGGCGGCCAATGCCAGCAAAATGTATCCTATGGTTCTGCGTTGCTCCATAATGCCTATTTCTGAATACTCTTATACATCGACCAAAACATCACCACTGTCGCGACAATACAGTAGGCAAGAATGGCAATAGTGGAAGCCCAGCTTCCGAATGGCCACCCTGTGTTTTTGAGAACCTCGATGTTGATTATTAAGACTAAGGTCAGTGCTGCCACGCCCAGCGTAATGTAGCGGTAGCCTGCGGGGTCGATGAGACTCTGCGTGGTTGCCTGATCCTTCCCTTTCAATAGCGGCTTGGAGTCGGGATGGGTAAAAGCCCATACCGCCGGGACCAATAGTGCCACTTCTGCCAGCATAAAGACTACTATGCGGATTCGGGTATCTGCGCCTTCCGGCATTCTGATGAGGTTCCAAACAACCGACACCAAGCAGGCCGCACCTGCCAGTGCCAGCAATACAATTCCTATGATTCTACGACGTTCCATTTTTGAATGTGTTAATGTGTTAACGTGTTAATGCGTTAGTCTTTTTTCGTCAGCCTAATTCTCAATTCTCACTTTTCAATTCATCAGTGGAAGTTTTCCGCTTAGGGGTGCGTTTGGCACGTTTGAGGGCATCGGACAGAATCCATTCTATCTGC
>CAMYZD010000151.1 GCA_947303735.1 uncultured Bacteroidales bacterium
CCGCCATGTACATCGCCGACGGTCACCACCGCAGTGCTGCCGCCGCCCTCGTGGGACAGGAAAAGAAAGAGCAGAACCCCCACCACACCGGCAAGGAGGAGTACAACTACTTCATGACTGTCATCTTCCCCGACAACCAGCTGAACGTCATCGACTACAACCGCGTGGTGAAGGACCTCAACGGCCTCAGCAAGGAGCAGTTCATCGCCGCCGTGGGCGAGAGCTACGACCTGCAGGACATGGGCACCGAAATCTACAAGCCCACCAAACTGCACGAGCACAGCATGTATCTCGACGGCCACTGGTACAAGATGACCGCCAAGCCCGGCACCTACAACGACAATGACCCCATCGGCGTGCTCGATGTCACCATCCTCAGCAACCTCGTCCTCGACAAGGTGCTTGGTATTAAGGACCTCCGCACCGACAAGCGCATCGACTTCGTTGGCGGCATCCGTGGACTCGGCGAGTTGAAGCGCCGCGTCGACAATGGCGAGATGAAAGTCGCCTTCGCCCTCTATCCCGTCAGCATGAAGCAGATTATCGACATTGCCGACACCGGCAACATCATGCCCCCGAAGACCACTTGGTTTGAGCCCAAGCTCCGCTCAGGCCTTGTGATTCACGAACTCTGCTAACAGTAGACACCAAACGGGTTGCCACAGCCTCTGTGACAACCCGTTTTTCGTATCTGCTTAAAACGTTTTCTTATGAATACTGGTTACCTATTAATCCTGGCAGCAATTGCTGCGGTGTGTTTATATTTTGCACGTCGGGGAAAAACCAACAGTTCTGGAACCCTTAAAGAGCTGACCATGTCACCCGCTGAGCGCATCATCCGAATCTACGACATAGACAAAGAGACCTTGAAGGAAGCCTACGAACACTTCTCCGACATCAGCGAGCAGGAAATCTCCTCCATTGAACCCGACGGCAACGGGTTCCTCTTGACATTCACACCTGAAACCGACTACATAGCCTTCTGCTACTGGGTCAATTTCCTCGTCTACTCCGACGAGGAAAAACAGAAACGCTACAAAGTTTATGGCTGGTACCCCTTCGGTGATGTGGAAATCAATGGTGTGAAACAACCCTTCAGCAACCAAACCGTCATGATGTACGTTGACAAGGACGACACCGACCACGACAACATCTCCTTCGTCACCCCAGATGGTAACCACTACCTTCAGCCTTTCGCTATCTCCAACAACCTAAAACCAATCCCAGGCGGCAACGAAAGCTACCAGCCTTGTCCGATTCACTAAACACAAAAACATAATGAAAAACACAAAGATATACATTACCCTCACAGCCGCCATCCTTCTCATTGCAGGAATGACCAGCTGCAAACAAAAAGTCGCCGAAACAATAGAAGATGTAGTCACCCTCGAAGTGCCGCAGAATCCCTACCTTGTCGCCATCGAAAATTATCTAGTCGACTCCCTCGGCAAGAACTACACCCCTGGCGAAGTATGCATCCCTTCCTACAGCGTCATCAACATCGAAGAACCCGGCGAACCCTCCGACTCTACCGAGGTTATCACCGCTACCGACATCAAAGTATGGGGCGATTGGTGGGTTTTCAACTACAACATCGTGGGCGACACACTCCAATGTGTCTCTGGTGGCAGCCATCCCGGAATGTTCCTTCTTAAAAAAGACGGCGATGCTTTCAAGATAGTTGCCTTCGACCAAGTGGAAGACGGCTCTCGCAACCTCCCCTCTGCCAAACGCATCTTCGGCGACTCCTACGAGGACTTCCACGCCATCAACAGCAACCAAGAGGTACGCGACTCCGTCCGTCTCGCCATGGTGGCTCAATACGTGCAGGAGCATAATCTCACCGTCACCCACCTTCAAGACCCCGGCTGGCCTGCCGTCGCCCTGCCGCTGCAATAGCACTCGCACCCATAAACACTATTGGGGTCTTCTATAAATCACCTCGGAGGTGTGACCATTAATAACACCGTACAAGCAATGTACGGTGTCGCGACCGAATGGGAGCAACATCGTACATTGCGCAGTGCGGTGATAGTCAAGATGTATCCAAATTGCGTCTCGTAGAGACGCGACATGGAGAACGCATTAATAGAACCCACCTATTTTGATTGCTCGATTGTTTGATTGCTTGATTGTTTGAGTATTTTCACTCAAGCATCTACACATTCAAGCAATAATTTCAATTTTCAATTTTCAACTTATAATGATTCTGTTATCCACTTCCAAATGGGGATAGTCTCTATTGAATACCCGTCAACACAGGCCATATCACTCTGATTCATTGTAAGAATTACCCCCTTGTCCACTTGCAATTCCTTCATAGCGGCAACAAGTCCTCCATACTCACGGTCTTGATTGTCAATCACAATCTCCTCACATACCTGAATTAACAATACAGGCCTCTGATTATCACACACGACAAAATCACATTCATGACCATTATTGTTGTAGTAATAAATCTCACGTCCCTGGCGGTATAGTTCAACAAAAACCAGATTCTCCAACCGATGGCCTCTGTCCTCAGAAAAGGACGGGGAAAGAATCGACTGTAGTCCCAAATCCACGCAATACACCTTCTTCGGATTCACCAACTGCGAACGATAGGAGAAAGAAAACCTTGGTACCGAAAAAAGCAGATATGCATTCTCCATATACGCCATATAATCCAATACCGTCTTGGCCGATTTAACGCGGATAGTCTGAGTCAGTTTGTTGCCGGTAATCAGATTACCTACATTCCCCATCAGGAACGTCATCAGATTCTTCAACGACTGCTCGTCTCTTAGGCCATAACGGACAAGAATATCTCTATATAGCACATCCACTGCCAAATCCGAAAGCAATTCTTTTCTTTCGGTTTGCAAATAGGCTGGGAAGCCTCCCAGTTGCATATACTGGTTCAAACTCTCTTCTCCAGCCTGTAACTTCTTGTATCCAATAAATTCGGAGTATGAAAATGGCATCAACCTATGGCTGATATGCCTGCCTGTCATCCTTGTTCCCAACTCGCGACTCAACATCGAAGCATTAGAACCTGTCACAACAATCTTATTGTGTGCGTCAATCCTGCTCCTTACGTACGACTCCCAACCTGTCACCACCTGTATTTCATCAAAGAATAGATAGTGTGCACCCGACTGCTTTATCTCGTCGTCAAGTGTCCTAAAATCCTCTATCGTAAAACCAAACAAAGCAGGGGTGTCGAAATTCAAATAAAACGAGTCCTCCGCATACTGCTGCATCAATTGTTCCACCAACGTACTCTTTCCGCAACGTCGTATGCCAGTTATGATATCAGCATATTGCGGATGATGCAAATCAATATTCCCAAGCAATTGCCGTGGAAAAGTATCAGTATTTGATAATACATTTTCCCTCTGATTTAGAATCGTTTGCGCTATATCCTGCCGTTTTATCATATCCTACATTTTTTTGCAAAGATACTAATAATAATCCAAACCCACAAAAAGTTTTAATTGCTAATTAAAACTTCTTTTAATTAGTAATTAAAACATGATAATGACACTGAGATTGGACACGCTCACTGCATCCCCCTAATGAATGTTTGGACTACTTTACTAAGCACCAGAGAATGCATTCTGATACCTCGTACATATTCTACTGAAAATTTTTGCAACAATACGCACTTTTTTTCAATAGATAGGCATCTTGCATCGGATTCACCAAATACAGCCAACTACGATGGCTTCTTGCGCTTTCTTTAAAGATTATCACCAATCTAAACTATCTTGATTCAACAGGAAGTCTTCCACACTTATACACAGAACACCGTGATTGTTGTACCACGGCGCAACCATCTGACGTTGTATTACTATTTTCTTGAAGGAGTCAGAGATGGAAAGCAAGGACTGCTCTTCTTGTTTCCATTTCTCCTCTGTAGATAGTTCAAGAGCCGACTGAATATA
>CAMYZD010000152.1 GCA_947303735.1 uncultured Bacteroidales bacterium
CAGAGAGCAGCAAGCTGTCGAGACAAATCTGCCGAGTGACCACAAACGAAGTGCCTAGCACAATCAGCACTCCGAAGATCACAAACACGTTGAGGTCGCTCAGCCAGCAGTTTTTGCTTTTGGTATAAAGCAGTGTCAGCACAAACCCTAAACCACCGATAATCAGCAGCTGCCAGCCGCACATCCATGTAAGCACCAGTCCCAAGGCAATACCCAGCACGAAAAGCACTGCACTGAGGCGCAGGTATTCCTTGGGCTCAAAGATATGTTCCACCAGATTGGGAATGGCAAAAGCCTCGCGGCTGTCGGCACCTGAGCGGAAGTCGCCCACGTCGCTCAGCAAGTTTCCAGCGGCGTGGAAAAGCACAACGCCCACCACGGCGAGCAGGGCACAGAATAAATCATTTCCCGACACTTCGCGGGTGGCACAGAGATAGGCAGTGGTGGCAACCACAGGCAACGCTGATACCGAGAACGACCAATATCGAGTAGTGGCAATCCATTCATTTAGTGTATGTTTCATGTTTTTTATGGCGTTTTTATTTCGTTTGCAAAAATACACAATAAAATTGAAAAGTGAAAGTTGAAAATTGAAAATCGGAACTACGCAACGGCGGATAATTGGTCGCTTCAGCGAGATTTCAATTTTCAATTATCATTTTTCAATTAAAAAATCGTATCTTTGCACTATGAAAAAAGTAAAGATTACAGCCATTCGCAAAGCCAACTATACAGATTTACAGGCACTCTACGAGAACCCTATTGAGCACACCTGTGATGTGCAGGAGGGTATGGTGTGGGTGAGTGTCGACGGGCAGAAACCCGAAGGCATGTGCGACGAGGCGTGGAAAACAATGCGTGAGTTTGTGGAAGAGTTGTCCCACGGTGGCGGCAATTTCTTCGATGGCTGGATGAAGAATCCTCACAGCGCCCTGATAAGTTGTAACGACGGCTTCCGACCGGTTAGTTTTCTGTTGGAAACGATATGAATTGTAATAAATAAGATATGAAGAAACTAGTTTTATTATTATCCGCAATGCTATTGTTCGCTGCTGCCGAGGCACAGCAAACAGCTCAGAAATGCAAATCATCCTGCTGCCAGCAGCAAACAGCCTGCCAGCAAGGCAATAACGGGCAGAACTGCTGCCAACAAAGCAAAACAGGCAACATAGAAACCGTGGCGGCAAATGAGTTTGCCAATCGTATCAAGGGCAGAAAAGTCGTATTGGTCGACGTGCGTACTCCCAAAGAATACGCCTCAGGACACCTCAAGGGATCCATGAATGTGGAGTGGGGCAACAGCTTCAAGGAGCAGTTTGAAAAAGCTGGTATCAAGACCAATAGGACTGTGGCTCTCTATTGTCGGGGTGGTCGCAGAAGCATGGCGGCAGCCAACCTATTAGCGCAGATGGGCTACAAGGTTGTCAACCTCGATGGTGGTATTGTCGCTTGGGAGAAAGCCGGTTTGCCTGTTGTGAAAGACTAAAACATACAACCGCCACAAGTACCAAACAATAATGAAAAAATGACAAAATAACCAATCATACGAAAAATATCGTCAAAATCAGAATCTTGCATGATGATACGTGTTTAAAATGCAACTACAAAAATACACAAAAATAACGACCTATCAAAACCAAATTAAAAACTATTCAGAAAGTATTATATGAAAAAGATAGTATTCTTTATTACGTTCAGTCTCTTTGCGTTGGTGGCATGGACTCAACCGTCACGGCATGTTTCTCAGAATGGACACAGAATCAATCGGATTGAAAAGATGGCTGCCAAATCCTCCTACCACTATCGGTTGGACAATTTCCGCACCAACGACATGTATCAGTTCACCGATTTCTGCTACAATAGTCTGAATCAGCTTGTGGCAGTCAAAGACTCGGTGCGCGAAGACTACAGCGTCATCGACTCCCTCTTCTATAACGAGCTTGGGCAGATGACCCGCATGTCGGGCTGGCAATTGCTGCAAGGCCGTTGGCAGAATGTCTATTACATCGACTACTCCTACGACCCTGTGGGCAACATCGCCTCACGCACCAATTACAATAACTTCGATGGCGTATGGGAGCTTGGCGGCGTATATCGGTACACATACAATGCCGACAACCAAATAGTCCTCTCCGTATTGACCATGGGCGGCATCCAATTCCAAAAAGTCGAATACTCCTATACCAATGGCCTTCTGTCGGAAGAATTGTGGTATAGCTACAACGGTAGCGGCCTCAGCCCCGACGAGAAATTGTCCTACTCCTACAATGCCGAGAACCACCTGTCGAAAATCGACGACAGCGTTAGCGACGGCAATGGTGGATGGTCCTATTTCGGCCGTCACGACTATCTCTACGACAACGACGGGAATTGCACCGAGCATCACTATTACGACAACACGGGCATGGAAGCCGAGCGCAGCATCTACCAGTTCGACTACGACATGCTGCTGGACGAAACACTCATGCCCTGGACACCCGAAATGACCCGCCCCAAGACCTACACCAATCGCAATGCCTATACCGTCGAGCAGTGGTACAGCGTTGATGTCGACCATCGTCTGCAGTATGTGTGCGACTATATCTACAACTACACCGAAAACACCAATCGCATACACGATATCGCTAGCGCGCCCCTAGGTGTCGCCCCCAATCCGGCTCATGATGTGGTGACAATCTACGGACTATTCGACATCCCTGCAAAGGTGTGGATTATCGATGGGCTTGGTCGGGTGGCGTTGGCAGCCACTCTCAGCTGTGCATCAAACCAGATGAATGTCTCATCACTACCCTCGGGCTGCTATACACTCCTTGTCGACCAACAAAGCTCCGTTCGCACAACAAATCTGATAGTAGAATGATAAATTGAAAGCTGTCGCAAATGTAATACTTTCAATTTTCACTTTTCAATTCCCATCCATGTCTCTCTTGTACGACTCTATTTTCTCCCTACGCGACGACACGCAGGTCGAAGGCCTGTCCCGTTTCTTCAAGACTGCCCCTGGGCAGTATGGCGAGGGCGACCAATTCCTTGGAATCAAGGTGCCGCGTACCCGCGAAGTGGTCAATCATATATGGAAACAATGCACCTTCGACGACCTCGAGCAGTGCATCCTTTCGCCCTACCATGAGATACGCCTGGCCGCCCTGCTCACCTTGGTGCAGATATTCAAACACGCCAAGCGCGACAAGCCCCTGCTGCAACGCTGTGTCGACTTCTACCTCTCCCATACTGCGTATATTAACAACTGGGACCTCGTCGACCTCTCATGCTACGAGATTCTCGGCAATTGGCTTCTCGACAAAGACCGCCAACTCCTCTACGACCTTGCCACCCATGGCAAAAACCTTTGGGAACAACGTATAGCCATCGTCAGCTGTATGACCTTCGTCCGCCACGACCAATACGACGACTGTCTAGCAATAGCCGACATCCTTCTGCATCATCCCCACGACCTCATCCACAAGGCCGTCGGCTGGCTCCTGCGCGAGGTAGGCAAACACCACGAGCCCACCCTTGTCGCCTATCTGGCCCCTCGTTACCAATCCATGCCCCGCACCACCCTCCGCTACGCCATCGAGAAGTTCCCGCCCCACATCCGCCAAGCCTACCTCCAAGGCAGAATCTGTGAATCCGTGAATTCGTGAGCCGAAAGTTGCGAACACCGCTGAAAAGAGATATCACGCCACCCGCCTTAAGGGTAGGTTCGCTGTAGGTTCGCTTCTAGGGGCGAAGGAACAATGTCCCTACAAAGAAGTTACTGAGGGGCTAAATTGGGGTACGTGGTAAACGTTACCTATTAGTTACATGCTTTACACCATAGTACAAGATTACATCATTGTAAATTACAATAGTTCGGAAATAAAATTTTAACAAATCAAGCGGCGCAAGCCGCAAT
>CAMYZD010000153.1 GCA_947303735.1 uncultured Bacteroidales bacterium
GGTGGCGACATCAGCTTCACCTCCGCCATGACCTTCGACTTCGAGGTGTGGAGTGCCGCCCAGCAGAAGTGGCTCGAGGTCTCCTCTGTCTCCAATTTCGAGACCTTCCAGGCCAACCGCATGAAGCTCCGCTTCAAGGACACCGACGGCAAGATGCGCCTTGCCCATACCCTCAACGGTAGCGCCCTGGCCCTGCCGCGCATCGTCGCCGCCCTGCTGGAGAACAACCAGACCCCCGACGGCATCGTGATGCCCGAATGCCTGCATCGCTACTTGGGATTCGATGTGATTAAGTAAGAGGTAAGAACTAAGAACTAAGAAGTGGCGCCGAAGCGTCCTATCCTATACACACTGCTGTCAGCCCTTCGTCAAGGAATGACGGTGGTGTTTTTTACTCTGGTGCTGTCGTCGGCTGCCTGGGGGCAGCGGAAGGTGTCGCCCATATCGGGCACGGTGGTGGACAATCGCACGGGCGAGCCGCTGGCATTTGTGCAGATTGCCATACCCCACACTAAGACGGGTACGGTGTCGGACATCAACGGACGGTTTGACCTGAGTGTCACAGCCGTCGACACACTCTTGCATTTCCGCATGGTGGGCTACCGCCCTCTGACGGTGGACCTGAGGAAGCACTCTTCGCGGAGGCTGAAGGTGCGTCTGGAGCCGGAGGTGACTACGTTGCAGGCGGTGAACGTTACCGCCAAGAAGGGCAAGCGTGAGCGCTATCGCCGGCGAAACAATCCCGCCGTGGAGCTGGTGAAGCATGTGATAGAGCACAAGGAGGAAAACAGCGTGATGGCGAACGACCGCTTCAGCCGCAGGGTGTTTGAGAAGCTCAATATGTGTCTCGACCAGTTCCATCCCGACTTTGAGACCCATGTGTTTTGGAAGCATTTCGCCTTCGTGGAGAAATATATCGACCGCGCGGAGTTCGACAATGCCGAAATCCTGCATTTCTCCATCCATGAGCGGCTGGCCACGCAGAATTACGCCCACGGCAATTTGCACACCCTCACCACGGCCAAGCGCTCGGATGGGGTGGACGTGAACCTCTCGCAGGAGGGATTGGACGACGACCTCGATGCGCTGTTTCCCTCTATCAATATTTTCTCCAACGAGATAGCTCTTATGTCGGTGCGGTTTGTCAGCCCGCTCTCAACGGTGCTGGCCACCACCTTCTACCAATACTATATCACCGATACGGTAGAGATGGACGGGCAGCGATGCATCGAGCTCTCGTTTGTGCCGTCGAGCAAGGGCAACTTCGGATTTGTGGGGTCGATGTATGTGGTGGACGACAGCAGCTATGCCGTCAAGTACTATGCTATGCGGGTGCCTGAAGCGGTGGACTTGAATTTTGTGCGCGATCTGAACGTGGTGCAGACTTTTGAACGCGACAGCCTGGGACACTACCTGCCTGTCCGCACGGATACTTACGGGCGGTTCTATATAGGCAAACGGCTGAGGCAGGCCTATGCCCACCAGATGAGACTTTACTACGACTATTCGTTTGACACCCTGCTGCCCCAGCCCGACAGCCTGTTCACCCCCCTCGCCACCCATGCTACATTGCCCAACGCCCACCGAGTGCTACGTAGGGAGTGGAACGCGCGTCGCCCCGTGCAGCTCTCCTTGGCTGAGACCTTCCTCGACAGCATGAGGTACGAGCTGATGCGCATCCCTTCGGTGCGCTACACCATCAAGACCGTTGAGGCACTCTTTACCAACTATATCCCCACCCATTCAACGCGCGATTCGAGTCGATTCGACATCGGGCCGATTTACAACTTTATCAGCCGCAATGGCACCGAAGGTCTGCGCCTCAGGGTGGGAGGTATGTCGACGGCTCGTCTCAACAACCGTAACTTCTTTGACGGGTATGCCGCCTACGGCGTTGGTGACAAGCAGTTTAAGTTTAACCTCAACCTTATTCATACTTTCGCGCCCAAGCGTCGGTTCCCCAAGGAGAACCCCTTAGGTTATATCAGCCTCCATGCTGGCTACGACATCGAGTCGCCGGGCCTTTCGTTCGACCAGTACGACCGCGACAACATACTGCGTATGGACGAAGAGGAGGTGCCGGCACAGTATGTGGCCGACCTGCAGTTGCGCCTGCGCCGCCAGTGGCCCAATTTTATGGGCATCGACACCTGGGTGGGAGCGCAGCATATACGCCCCACGGGCATGCTCAACTACTACCGTATCACCCCTGACGGGACCGAGCGGGTGAACAGCATCGACTATGTCCAGTGGGCGATGAGTTTGAACTTCTCGCCTAATTCGCTGGTGCGGAGCGGCCGGTCGGGCGAGAGCTCGTTGCTGAATCTGGCTGGCAATGGCTCTACCTTCACCCTGAGCCATGAGATGGGATTGCTAGACGGATTCTATTACAACCGCTCGACAATCAGCATCTTCAGCCGCTACTGGTTTGCTGCCCTAGGCTATATCGACCTGCGTATAAAGGGAGGTATGGTGTGGAATCCGGTGCCCATGCCTAAGTTGTTCGTGCCCAATGGAAACAGCGGATATTGGATGTCGGAAGGCTCGTTCAACACCATGCGCCCCATGGAGTTTATGATGGACCGCTATGCGTCGCTCTTTGCCACCTACCACATGAAGGGACTTATCCTTAACCACCTGCCGCTCATAAAGAACCTGCGCTTGCGCGAGGTGCTGGGATTCAATATCCTGTATGGCGCCATGTCGGAGATGAACAGGCCTACCCCCGATCATCTAGGGCTTTACCTGCTGCCTTCTGCGGCTGGATTCCTCTCAGAATCGCCCTATATGGAGTACAGCATTGGCCTAGAGAATATCCTGAAACTTATCCGCATCGACTATGTGCGTCGGCTCACCTACCTAGAAGGAGTAGAATCCCCCTGGGCCATCAAAGTGAGCCTGCAATTTATGATGTAGTACCTCAAGGGAAGGTTCGCTGTAGGTTCGCTTCTAAGGGCGAGGAAACAATGTCTGTTTGTGCCGTCAATACAGTAATCCGAACGTCCATAAAGGAATGGCTATTCCATAGCCGTATTCTATATCGTCTTTGACGATATGGCCGTTGTGGATGTCCTCTATTTGTTTGTTTCCTTTCTTCTTGCCACCTACTTCAAAGGTGTGGTCGCCGATAACGAAGTCCGATACCTTGGATGAAATGACATCGCTGACCACTCGCGTCTGATTATAGAAGAAGGTCTCACGGAGATTGCCGGTATTGGTGCTGTCTGCCCCGAGTACATACATGATATTGGTGTTGTCCAAATAGATTTTTTGCACCTTTCCAAGGCTTCGCAATCCACCCGTCTCATCACGCAGCTGCCCGATCATGCCGGCCCGCTCCATATAGAGGAAGTGGTCGGGCAACACGTTGCGGCTGACACCTATGGCATTGGCAATGCTGGAATAGTCGGGCTTGAAGGGCGCACTCTGTGCCACAATACCCATCAGCCGGCGCAGCTTGCGTCCCGTGGATACAGACAGGCGGGCGTATTGCGGAATGTCGGTCTCTAGGGTTTGAGTGATAATCTGGTCGAGACGTGATTTGTATGCACCTTCCTTGCTGAAAGGGTAGTAGCCGTCATGCAGATATTGGCGGAAAAGGGGGAGGGGGTGTGGTAGGATAGAGTCGTCCACTTTGTTGTTGATGACCTCTTCCAATGTGTATTTTGGCATCTTGATGCTGTGAAACATTTCTAAGTATTCTCGGAACGAGAGCCCCTGCATGGTGTACATCACCGCACGACGGCTTATGTCGGCCTGCCCTTTAAGCAGATCAAGCACGGACGAACCAGTAAAGACCACATAGAGGGTTGGGTGGCCGTCGTAAATGTTCTTCAATTCGGTAGACCAGTTTTCATATTTGTGAATCTCGTC
>CAMYZD010000154.1 GCA_947303735.1 uncultured Bacteroidales bacterium
GGTGTCGCGACCGAATGGGAGCAACATCGTATATTGCGCAGTGCGGTGATAGTCAGAATGTAACCAAACTGCGTCTCGTAGAGACGCGACATTGAATAGATTGAAAAGTCGGCCTAATGACCTATTTGAGTTTATCCCAAATAGGAAAAAGGACAGGTTACAACCTGTAACGCAGATAAATGCCAAAAGCGATGTCCATTGCCCGTTCATGCAAGTCGTAGTAGAACTCTGCGTCCAAACCTAACGAGAAGGCATCTATATACTGATTTTCTAATCCCACCTTGGCGGTCAGCATCTTGCGCTCAGGCGCTACAAAGTCCTTCTTATGCCAACTCACACTTTGGAAAAGATAGCTCCCGCGAGGGGCGATAAATTGATTGCCATACCAAAAACCCGCCTGCAACAACATCTTCCACTCCCCACGCCAATGCGGTCTATCTTCCAACGGGTCAATCGACCTACAACTTGACAGCGGAAAGTCGCACGATACCTGCGGCCACAAGCCCCATCCCTTGTCATACGACTGACACTTTCTAGGCGAAATGTCCTGATAGAAGAACATGGGCAAATCCACCGCCACCGCGCTTTTCCTAGCGAGCGACACATTCAACCTCAGCCCCACATTCTCGTTAAACAGCGACTCGATACAAGTGTCTAGTGCCGAAAACTGCCCTCCCCTGTGTGTACCAAGAAAACTGAACGGCATCGACAGCACCACCCCTTGCTGGGTGTTACGTGCCCATCCCCACAGCAGCAACTCATTGCTACTGCCCAAAGTAAAACGCTCCTGCGTCATCTGCCATGGCTCCAGCAGTTCCTCCCAATGCAGCCATGTGTCGGTGGTCAATCCTAACCACCCTGCAATCGGTATTTGGGCAAGTATTTGCATTCCCTCCTCATAATGGTCGTAGATATACCGTTCACGATCCAACATTGGCTCAAACAGACCATGAGTCAGAGTGCCATATAATGAGCCCATTACTATTCGGACATTACGATGAGGCATATACTCCAATCTCACCAATGGTTTCCACTGCCGTATGCCGTCCGACCCTGCCACACCTGCCAAATGTACCCCGAAGGTCATCTGGGCATCTCTCCCAATCAGGTGCTTGGCATAAGGCGTTACGAAGAACCCTGTAGCCGTATAGCCTCTCGTATAGGGCAGCGAGAATTCAGCATCGCGCAGAAATGTGGCGGCATCAACCCCTATCAGCCACGAATTCTGTCGCCCATAATGGCGTTGCCATGTCTTAGAGTAGGCACCTTCCTGTTCCAATGCGTCCGACCACCTGTCGGCTGGGTCGGTCAGCAATTCCAGTTCACGCTGCACTTGGTGCAAGCCGTCGGAATAGCGAATTACCAATAACGAATCAGGTGGCAAAGCGGTCGATACACGAAGCTCCTGCCCCATGCAAATGCCACTTAGTATAAACAAAAACAAGCTAATCAAACTTTTTTTCATATCGCGCAGTATTAATTATTTCACGCTGCAAATATACTCATTTTTTTCGACATGGCAACTTCATCAATCCTAAAGGGCAAATTTATCCCTTCCCAACCATACTTTTCGCTCTCTATGGTGATTGTATAGACAAAAGAAACAGCGACTGCAACATGATTGCAACAAAATATCAACTTGAGAATATGACTTTTTTTTCATATCTTTGTAAACTCAATTCCACACCAAGTTAAACAATAAAACTTTACAACACAATCAATTAACAACACAAGCACACAGCTTGTTTCCTGCCTAAATGATGAATCATGTACGATAACAGAGACAGAATAGATTTTGCCCACACGAACATCGGCAAACTATTTGCAAGCTTATTCTTTCCCACCTTGTTGGGTATGCTGTTCAGCATGGCTTTCATATTCACCGACGGCATATTTGTAGGCCACGGCATAGGGAGCCATGGACTGGCAGCCATCAACCTTGTTGGCCCCATGATGATGCTCATCAACGGCTTAGGCATGATGCTTGGAATGGGGGCTAGCGTGGTGGCAGCCATTCATTTGGCACACGGCAACATAAAGGCGGCCCGCATCAATGTGACCCAAGCGTTTGGCGCAGGGATCAGTTGTTCTCTGCTTATGGCTGTGTTATGCTATGTGTTCCCTCATGCAGTGCTCACCCTGCTGGGTGCCGAGGGAGCGCTCTATCCCTACGCCCTCGAGTACTACCTATGGTTTATGCCCACCTGCCTACTCAATATGGTGTCGGTCCTCGGCATGTTCGTTATTCGGCTTGACGGCTCGCCTCGCTATGCAATGATGTCGAACATACTACCCGCTATCGTAAACGGAGTGCTTGACTACCTCTTCATCTTCCCCATGCACATGGGATTGGTGGGTGCTTCACTTGCCACCGACATCGGAGGACTGGTCGGGACCGGAATGGTAGTCTACTACATGTTTTTTAAGACCAAGACTCTGAAAATCTACCGTCTAAAGATGAGCCTTACCAGCCTGCGGCTTACACTGCGCAATCTCAGCTACATGGTGAAGGTGGGGCTGTCGGGATTTGTGGGCGAGATAGCCGTAGCGGTGATGATGCTGACAGGCAACTGGATGTTCAAACGTTACTTGGGTGAACATGGGGTGGCGGCATACAGTGTGTCGTGCTACCTTTTCCCCTTGGTGTACATGATTTATAATGCTGTGGCAGCCTCATCGCAGCCAATCATCAGTTTCAACCACGGTGCGGGTGAGCAGAAGCGAGTGCTTCACACTTTAAGGTTCAGCCTAGTAGTGGCAATCGGCATGGGACTGCTGATGTTTCTCTTGATGTACTGCTTTGCTCCTACTGTGGTGTCTTGCTTCCTCGACACGCAGGCACCCGCCTATCAGCTGGCAGCCGAAGGCCTACCCTATTATTCGATGGGCTTCCTTTTTATGGCTGTGAACATCTGTGTGGTGGGATACCTCCAAAGCGTGGAACGCGCCGGGCTGGCAACCTTATACACCTTGATGAGAGGTGTGGTGTTTTTGGTCGCAGCTTTTATTATTCTACCCCGACTGTTCGGTGTCATGGGACTATGGCTGTCTGTGCCGGTGGCCGAAGCACTGACGACACTACTGATTGCCGTCTTCGTGATAAAAAATAAGCCTGCCGCGCAATAATTCAGCATTTCACAATACTTAATATAAATAATTCTTATCATTTATAACATGTCATTTAAGAGCTCCAAACTATTGACAGGAAGCCTATTGTTCCTGTTTTTACTATTCATCATTCCTACTTATGCACAACCTGGCGGTGGCCCCGGAGGCGGTCCGGGAGGCTACGGACGCCCCCCTATGGGACGCCCCTCCTCAAGTGATCGCGAACGCATGCGCAAACAATGGGAATCACAACAGGCCATGGAGAAGGCACAGCAAGTGCGCCAAAAGAAGAATGTGCGCGAAGGAGACCTGTTCAAAGTGGTAGGTACGCTGCTCGACAGCACCAACAACGAGCCCATACCATATGTGAACGTCGCTGTCCTCGACGCCACTGACTCGACCATGGTGAAAGGCGGCATTACCGACCTGAACGGATA
Organism: uncultured Bacteroidales bacterium; assembly: GCA_947303735.1. GTDB lineage: Bacteria > Bacteroidota > Bacteroidia > Bacteroidales > P3 > Colimorpha. Next base: position 3,546 of record CAMYZD010000154.1, read on the forward strand.
TTTCGAAATTCAGAACATCCCACAGGGCGACATGCTGTTGCGCGTGTCCGCCATCGGCTATGCCAACATTTACTACCCTTTCACCGTGACCAACAATACGGCTTTGGGCACTATCAAACTGGTGCCTGGAGCCACGACCCTGAAAGAGGTGAAAGTGACCGCATCGCGCCCCCTCTATGCCATGGACGGCGAGAAAATGATATATAATGTGGCGGACGACCCCACAATACAGACCGGAACGACAAGCGATGCCCTGCAGAACGCCCCTGGTGTGGAGGTGGACATCGAAGGCAACATTACGCTGCGCGGTGTGTCGAGTGTGG
>CAMYZD010000155.1 GCA_947303735.1 uncultured Bacteroidales bacterium
TGATGCAGGAGCACACCGACCTAAGTTTCGAGGTGCAAGGTCACTGCGACAACACTGGCAGCGATGCCGTGAACGACCCGCTGAGTCAGAAACGAGCCGAAGCCATCGTGGCCGCCCTGGTGAAACAGGGCATCGACAAATCGCGCCTTACGGCAGTGGGCAAGGGTTCTCACTCCCCTATCGCGCCCAACACCACCGACGAGGGCCGCGCAAAGAACCGCCGCGTGGAATTTGTCAAGAATAATTGAGTGACCAGAAGTTTAGTGACCAGTGAATAGCGACCTTATTAAACTAAAAAGTAAAAACTAATGGGAACTTCTATAAATTGAATGATATGGAGTTAAAAATATCGCTCTAGTACAAAGTATGACTGATTCTTGCTCGTATTTCTCAATGTGGCGTGTCTTCGACACGCTGAGTAGTAGGGGTTTCGCTATCCCCACACTGCGCTCCCGTTGGTCGCTTAGTATGGGGTTATTGAGATTCAGCCTCTTCGAGGCTGCTAAAAAATCAGTCTTTTATCAAACTAGAGCCAAAAATATTAAGGAAGTCCAGCGGACTTCCTTAATATTTTTACTTCATAATTATAAAGTAATAGAACCCACCTAAAAGGTGCGGCTGCAAATTTTCACTTTTCAATTTTCACCTTTCAATTTGATATGCTTCTTGCCGTTCTGGATGTAGACACCGCGGAAGTTGGCGGGGACTTCGGTGCCAAGATAGCGTCCGTCGATAGTGAACACGCGCGGGTCGTTGACAATCTGCTGCATGGTCTCCACATCATCGATTCTAACACTGCCGCCTCCAACATAGCAATTGCCTTCGAAATGAGAGGTGCCGTCGGTGACGTTGTTGCCAGTGGCAAGAGAGGGAGTACTGGGGGCGGAAATGACAAGTCCACTTGAATTGCCACCGCCGTGGCCGCCACCGCCGGGACCACCGCCTGTACTGATGGTGGGAGTTTTGAAAGCCACAGTGTTGTCGCCGTAGGTGACGGTGTACCAGGTATTGCTGCTGACAGAGGATTGCTGAATCTTGGGTTGGTTGTAGGTGGCACCGTTCTCAATACCACCCACGGCGATGATGACACCGCCGTTGACATATACCTTCTTGCCTTCTTCGGAATTGGCATCGATGGCCAATTCGGGCGACCGAGCACCGATGGCATAGACCAAGCCGCCGTTGAGATAGACATCGCCGTTGGCATCAATGCCGTCGTTGTTGTTGGAGTGGGAATAGACGTAGCCGCCTGTGATAGTCAGGTCTTGCGCCGAGTTGATACCGTCGTCGTATGCATTGATGTATATTTCGCCACCAGTGATATTGAGATAGTTCTTGCTCTCGATGCCCTCACCGTTATAGCCACTGGTGGTCACCTTCACCGTACCGCCGCTTATGACCATACCACCGCTGTAGGTGTAGCTGCCCGCCACCTGCGTTTTCACACCAGCCTTGATGCCTTTGGGCGAGGAGTAGTAGTCGCTGCTGATGCGGTCGGTATTGCCGGTGAAGTTAGTGTTCTCAGTGGTGCCGTTGTTGTAGTAAAGGCCGCCAGAGGTGGACACTGTGATGTCGCCGCCGTTGATAGTAAGAACGCCATCGCACTTCATCCCTTTGCCACCCGATCCGGTGGCAGTGAGCGTGAGAGTGCCGCCGCTGATATCGATGTCGCCGTCGGCACTGATTCCGCAGGCGGCTTTGGTCTCTAGGTCCTCTTCGTCCCATTCACCTTTGCCGCTGGTGGTGATGTCGATTACGGGGTCGTCGGTGATGAATATGTCGCCGGCCGCCTTAATGCCCTTGGCAGCAATGGCTGTGCAGGTAATGTTGATGTTGCCTCCACTGATGTAGATATTGCCACTATCCTCATCCTCGTGGTCCTCGGTGATGGCGGTGGCGGTGTCGCCTTCAAGGTCGCACTGTATGCCGTCACCCTCTATGCCGCTGATGTTTATGGTGCCGCTCTCCATGAGGAAGTATTGGTTGCACGAAATGCCGTCGCCCACGGCGGAGGTGATGTTGAGGGTGGCATTCTTCAGGCTGACATATTCGCCAGCCTTGATGGCGTGCTTCACATTGCCCACCACGTTGAGTGTGCCTTTCTGCTTGAACTCGGCGTGTCCTTTCACATAAAGGCAACCCTTTTGTGAGCCTGTAGCAGCGTCGACAAGGGTGTTGGTGGTGCCGGTAATGACCTTCATGTTGATGCGCTTGCCGTTCTGAATGTGTATGGCGGCGCCGCTATATACCGGGGTGGTATTGGTCAATGTGAGTCCGTCCAGTTCCACGGTGGCCTTATAGGAACCCGACATGTAGAACTCGCCATCGGTCGACGAGCCTGTGAGTCGGTAGGTAATTTCGCTGGCGAGGGAGTCGCTTTGAGCAATCGAGACGTGCGCCCCCTGCTGCGAAATGGTCAGATACTGGCTGATGTTGCCCGCCACGCTCACCGTCGCGGTTGTGTCGTTATAGGTCACTTCGACAGTGTTGTCGTCCTGAGCTTTCGCAATACCACAAGTTGCGAAAGCGAACAAAATGAATAAGATGGATGCTTTTTTCATAAATAAGTGATTTGAATTTGATGATGCAAAAATACGAAGAATCACTCACCCGTGCAATAACATATCAACAGCATTGCTTTGCAAATAGTCGGATTATGCTCATTATATCTAAAAAAATCCGTACTTTTGCATTATGAAATCTGCACTACCATACACCCACCCGATGAACCTCTACCCTCAGAGAATCAAGGAAGAAGGCATCGTAGTCTTTGACGATGTTAGGGAACTGCCCTCGGGCGACGAGCCCTTTGTTTCGTCCGACTATGTCATCTGTATCGGCCATAGGGGGCACATCGAACTTATGTACGACGATAATTCCGACTATTCGGAGCAGCACACGGTGGCAGTGATATTCCCTAACCACAGTCTACACAAGATAAGCGTAACCGATGACTATTTGGCAACATTGATTATTGTTGAGGCATCGGTGCTCAACGACCCTATGCTGCAAATCATCAACCAGATGCGCTACCGCTATGAACCACATCCCAACGTGAAACTCACGGGACATGAATACCGTATGATAATGAACGTGGTGGAGGGCATGCGCGAAATCACGCGTCTCAAATTCCCCGACCTGCGGATGCTGATGACACGTCTGTTGGAGTTCCTCCTTCGGCTACTCAGCCAATACCGCACGAGCAAATTGAACGAACCTTACGTAGACAAACAGGTCAGCACAAGGTTTCAAAACGACCTCGTACAGCATTTCCGCGAGCATCGTGATGTAAGCTTCTATGCCGAGAAGGCCTGCCTGTCGACCAAACACTTCAGTACTGTTGTCAAGCAGCAAACTGGTCACACGGCCGCCTATTGGATACGTCACCACATTGTGAAGGAAGCCAAATTGCTGCTGCACATGCGGCACGACCTCTCGGTGCAAGCCATCGCCGACATGCTGGGCTTTGACGAGCAGGCCACTTTCAGCCGCTATTTCCGTCGCGAAACAGGGATGGCTCCTAGCGATTTCCGCAAAAGGCAGTGAACTGTCTGGAGAACAACCCAAGATGCTGTGTAAATGGGAGTCGAGAAGTAATATTGGACAAATGATTTTTCACAAAGTGTATTGTCCACTTAGACGTAAATCCGCCAAACTTCAACGTAAATCCACTCGACTTCCATAATCTCTTAAATTCATCAATTATGAGGATTAATACCTTAATTATAGTCCTCGTTTTTGCTGGCGGCGGAGGGCCATGGTGTCAATGTCGGCGTGGTCGATGGCTTCTTGCAGTGCGTCGAGGATTTGCTGCTTACGCGAAAGGAAGGG
>CAMYZD010000156.1 GCA_947303735.1 uncultured Bacteroidales bacterium
CTCAATCCTTCAGCCCAACCATATTGATGCCAAACATAACGTGCGCCGCCTTTGCTTTAGTCAGGCGCATGTCTGACAGGTATTCTAAGGCCACAAATACTTGCATCTTCCGTCCAGGACTTAAGGTGACGGCGCAGCCTGGGTTCAACCAGGTAAAATGACTTCCGTCATAGGTGAACGAGTTGGCGGCCGACAGCTCCATCCAGTTGAAGAGGTTGAAGTGGGCAGAGAAAGTATTGTTGCATGCAAAATGGTTGCTTCCTGAGTGGTGGTTGTTGAACCAACCGTTATACCATTGTCCTTGGAACAGGTATCCTGCTCTCAGCAGTTTGCCTAACGACGCTGAGGCACCCAAATACATCCGGGTGGGGACACTGTACCAGTAGTCGTTCTCTTCGGTTGTGTAGTCGATCATCGCCAGGGCGCTGTCTTTGAAACGGCTGATGAATGAGGTGTCCACTACTCCGTAGTTGATTAGGGAGCTAAGGTCTATACCGTCGAAAGTGATGGTCACATCCTGCTGTTTAGGAACAATCGTAAGTGGGTTCTGTACCCAGTGGACACCCGGTCCCAAATCTACGATACTTAGGCTTATGTCAAAGATGTTGACTTTCATTTTGGCTCCTAGGTCAAGTGAGAAACCGAAGTTCTGGGGAAAGAATTTCTTTAGGTTCTCCAGCTCAAATGAGAATCCGTTGATCTCGTCTCTAGATAGCTTGGCGATGCCGGCTGTGTGGATAAGATAATCGGATGTGAGGCGTAAAGAACTGATGTCCTCGCTGGTGGCAAGGTCGATGGATAAATTGTCGACCGAAACAGCCATGAGTCCGTCCAGCACATTGACGCGGGCACCAATCGTGAGGGGGAAGAAGGGAAGTTTAAATGCTGCTCCTACCGAGGCATAGGCATACATTTGGCCGTTGAATATGTCGGAGGCACCGAAATCGATGTGGTGCGACTCGTTGATATTACCTTCCGTAAGCAGGTCGATGAAACCTAGCGGCACAGTGAATGAGGTCAGATACTTTACGCCAGCAGAGGCGGTGACGTGGAAGGCATCGTTTATCGTAAATCCCATGCCCAGCAAGTTGACATCGCTATTGTGGTCGAAGTGGCAGCCGTTCAGCCGTAGCTGGTCTAGCAGTGTGTTGACATTCAGCACAGTCACTCCGCGCTCGGGGTCGTACTGCAGATGAAAGTCCTCGTACGACATCGGTAAGGCCAACTGTACGCTAGTCTTAGCCGTAGTGACATACCATCCCGATTCGCTAGGAAAGAGTGCGGGATTCAACATGTTAGACCAAGGCGAACGTATAGAATGATAGAATACGGCGTTGTCAGTAATCTGTTGTGCCTGTGTGGTGGTATTGGTCAGCCCAATAAGCATCACCAAGGTTAATGATATGATATGCAGTCGTTTCATAATGAGTGTTGCTTATTTGGTTGTTGGAAAACTAGGTAACTCAAGTGGGATGGAAAAGTCGGCATGTGGCGACAACACCACGTACGACCTGATATCTATCTTGTCTTCTATCTTCACGGCAACGAATGGTTTGACTCCGGGCAGTTCATGGTTGGCAGTGGAGAGTTCTATGCTGTAGTGCAATCTACGTGTATTGCATAGTTGTTTCAAGTCGTTGAGTGAGAGGTGGATCTTAAACTGCGTTTCAGTGGCACCATTCGAGCACCAGGTGTTCTGATGTCCGTCAAGAGGTATTGTTGGAGCGGGCAATATGGCTCTGTCTCCGTCAAAGATGGTCGACAGTATTGGGTTGTCGAACTCGTCTAAGAAGGTGCAGTTGAAGATGGCTTCTACCGGTATATGGTTCTTGGCAACAAAGGCAAGGTAGCAGTTGCTGTCGTTCAAGTTAACTGTATAGTGCTCACCATTAATGACGCCTTCACCGATGTTGTCCAGCTGCTCTTTGAGGTTCGACAGGTTGAGTGGTATAGTGTCAAAATAGGTGATGTGTCTGCTATAGAAGTTCAGGGGTAGCTCGAGGCATGCATGAAGGTCGCACATCATGCTGTCCACGCCAAGAGTCTCCATACATTCAGCAAAATCCGACCCTGGTGCCATCTGCTCTGTGGGAATGGTAATGCACATGCGGACAGTGTAATCCACGCTGGTTGGGCGATGCTCCACCACAGTTTTCAAGTTATAGTGGTCCAGAATGGCTACATTCCTTGTCTCTAGCAGTTCTGAAACTCTTACTTTCTCAGACGAGATAAGCAGGGGTAGCTCCTCTGAATAGCCGTCAAGGCAGTGGACCACAATCACAAGCGAGTCGAATGTGAGGTTTGCCCCCCGTGCCAGGGCTTCTTGGAACGAACTGTTCACAAATCCTTTGACATCGGCATCCAATGTCACAAGGAATTCGTTCACGTTGAAGTCGTCGGTGTCAAATATTTCCAATTTCTCAAAGAGGTCGAACGTTTGCGTTCCTTCAATAGTAGAGAAACTACGGATGGTGTCGAACTCTCCCTTTCTAGAATGGTCCTTGCTGGCAGTCCACGACATGGTGAAGTGAGGGTTGTAGTAGTATCTAAACGACACAATGTCATCTTCGCCGATATACACAGTCACGTCTTGGTTGAAGTCGAGCATGCCAACCATTGTAGCTACGTCTGCCGACATCTTTGCCACAGGTATGCCAAATACTGGGTCGAATTCACCTTCCATCACAATTGGGTGGTGCAACTCCATAAAATCATCTTTGCTGCACGCCGCCATCAATAGCGCCGTCAATAGTAAGAATATGGTAATGCGTTGTTTCATAATAGATATTTTTTATAATAAGAAAATGCAAAGATACAACTTTTTTTCCAAATGGCAGACTTTGACTTGCATATGTTCTATCATTTGTGGTATGTCACGAAAAAAGTGTATCTTTGCAATAATTAATTAATGCATTTATTGCTTATGAAACGTGTTATTTCTGTGGTTGTTGTGCTGCTGCTCATAGGTGTGAGCCATGCTCAGCAGACGTATGTTTTTGCTCATCGCGATACGGTAGACTTGAAACTTGATGTTTATCAACCTTCCCATCCGAGGGCTGATCATGCTTGTGTTTTGTATGTTTTTGGGGGTGGTTTTGTGTCGGGTCAACGCAATGACAAGTATTCCGCACAATGCTGTCAATTGCTGGCCGACAGGGGGTTCGTGGCTGTCGCCATCGACTATCGTCTATACCTGAAACATGCCCCTAAAGTGCCTCTGCTCAAGATGTATACCCTCTTCGACACCGCCATCCGCTATGCCATCGAGGACTGCTCCGATGCCGTCGCCTACCTCTGGGACCATGCTGGCGAACTCAAAATCGACCCCACCAAGATAGTGCTCACCGGCTGCAGTGCCGGCGCCATCACCGTGCTGCAAACCGACTACAGCCGTGTGAATAAGTTGCCCGCCGCATCACACCTCCCCGCAGGCTTCGTCCCTGCCGCCGTCATACCCTATGCCGGTGGCATTATGTGTCGCAACAATGCGCTTAAATATGCCTCCCAACCCGCTCCAACATGCATGTTCCATGGTACTTCCGACAAGATTGTCAACTACCGTCGCTTCCGTGGCTCGCTCGGCACCTCGCTCTTCGGCACCAACAGTGTGGCCAAAGTCTTTGCCAAAAACAAATACAACTATTGGGTGCTACGTTTCGACGACCGCGGCCATGAGATAGCCGCCGCCCTGCCACCCACCATCGACGAGTTCTGCGCCTTTGTCGATGCCGCCCTCTCGGGTCGCGTCATGCAATACGACGCCACCTGCACCGACAAGGCCGTTCCCCAAACCGAATGGTCCAAAATGAACATATTCGACCTCTAC
>CAMYZD010000157.1 GCA_947303735.1 uncultured Bacteroidales bacterium
CGTGCCGCACGGCCTCGCTGGCGCCCCAAGTGCTGTTGGGCGAAAGCCCCACGATGATTTCGAGGGTGTCGTTCCCGTCATCTTCAAACTCGAACCAGCACACCGGCTTACGTCCCGCCATCTCGGGGAAATTATGCTCTTGGTCGAAACGATTCCAAAAACCATGGTACGACAGCGGGGCAAAGTCGTGGTAGCCATACTGCTTGATGCGTTTGTTGAACTGGATATAATAATACAGCTTGCGGCAGCGGTTCCAGCCGCTGGTCATGCGCCAGCCCGACAGTACACCACTTTCGTTCACGTTGCATTCTGCCCAAAGCACCTTGCCGTCGTAGTTGTAGATGCCATGATTGAGGTCGAGGATGATTTTTTGCGCCGCACCCTTGGGAAAGATGTAGCGGTGCACGCCGCAACGCTTTGTGGCGGTCAGTTCGCAACGAATGTTGTCGTCGTCGAGCGTGACGGCATAGTAGCCTGGCGCGGCCACCTCGGTCTCGTGGCGGAAACGCTGGCGGTAGCCCCCGTCGGGGTTGTCGGCGGTGCCGGGGTTGAGCTTCGTCTCACCGCTGTAGGGCATAATCAAGAAATCGCCCAAGTCGCTGTGGCCTGTGCCACTGAAATGGGTGTGGCTGAAGCCCACGATGCTGCTGTCGCGATGTTGGTAGCCGGCGCAGTAATCATAGACTCGCGGCTGATACACCCCATTGATGTTGTGGGGGATGGTGTCCGTGTCAGGACTCAGCTGCACGAAGCCGTAGGGGAAACAGGCACCGGGAAAGGTGTGTCCCATACCGTTGGTGCCGATAAACACATTAACCCAGCGACCATAGTCGGGGCTATCCTTAGTTTTCTGAGCCATAAGCGATAAAGATATGACACATAAGAGGCAAAATAGGCTTATTCTTTTCATGATATAGAATGTTTCACGCTGCAAAAATACGAAAATAATTAAAAAATATGTATCTTTGCAGGCGAAAAAAGATTGAAAATAATGCGAAAAGCCACTATTTATATCATCTTCCTTGTCGCTATTGTGCTGTATGCCAGCTGCACTCCTGACGATTATGTGCCGCCTGCATCAGGCCAAACACCACAAGAAGAAAACGTCGATTCTATAATTAATGACTCTATCCCAATTAGTGGAGATGATAATGACACCATTAACGACACAATTCCGCTTGTAGAGGTGAACTTATTACTAAACGGAGGGTTAGAGCAATGGGTAGACCCACAGACGGCAGACCCCTATGATATACCCGAACATTGGTTTCGCCACAACAACTTAAATGTTAGGAAAAACAACACCATTGTCTCTGAGGGGATATATTCGGCAAAGATGGAGTCGTTGGAGACAGGCTCAACGGCAAGAGTAGACCAACGTGTGCCGGTAACACCAGGTAGTAGGATAAGAATCCGCTTTAGTTACTACGTTGAACAATGGAAATCGAAAGGTGCCAGAACCTATTGCTACTTCAGAACGAGGGCTGCAGAAGCATCTAATATATCTGCTGAGGATTTAAAAGATTTCTATGGACAGGAGGCTTATTACATCATTCGTGGGGGTGGGTATGGCCTGACCTATCTGCCACACGATTCGAACGTATGGCAGACGTTTGACGAGACAATCGAAGTGCCTCCGACGGCAAACTATTTTGTGTTTGGTGTCAACAGTTATCACGGCACAATCATATATGTGGACGACTGTTACGTTATTGAAGTATCAGAATAATAGAGGTATGAGAAGGGTCGTTTTCATATTGGCATGGATTGTTGTGGCTATGGGTATGCTGCACGGGCAGAGTTTGAATGTCAACGACAATGCACAGATTGAACCTCAACGGCAACTTGCCGCACCATGGGTGCGCTGGTGGTGGAATGGCGACAAGGTGGACACGATAGAACTGAAGCGCGAGCTGCACCTGCTGCATGAGGCAGGCATTGGGGGTGTGGAAATCAACCCCATCGAGTTCCCTGCCAAGCGGTGCGATTCGTTGGGCATTCGGTCCCTCACATGGCTCAGCGACGAGTGGCTTGAAGCTTTGGGCAGTGCCCTCCGCGAAGCCAAGCGGTTGGGCATGGGTTGCGACCTGCTTGTTGGCTCAGGGTGGCCCTTCGGAATGGAGACTCTACCCATGGATGAGCGGGCACAGGTGATGCTCACCTACGCCACAGAGATTGATTGGTCGAACAACACCAACAATGAACCTTTTGTTATCACCAAGCAGCAGATATTCGATGCCGTAGACCCCAAAGTGACCGAACCCAATGCCGACCGCCAGTTTGAATTGGTGGACCTCTTCGTTGTGCCCGACTCGGTATACAGCATCTATCAACGCAACGACTACTATCCCCTCGGCGATACAATACGGCTTTATCCCCTCGACCAAATCACCACCGGCTGGCATCCCTCGCCCAATAACAAATACATGCTTTATGCCTTGGTGCGCTGCACCTCTTTTGCCAGCGTCATCAACGGTGCCCCCGGAGCTTCGGGACCTATCCTCGACCACATGAACCGCGAAGCAGTGCGCCATTTCCTTTACCACATGTCGCACACGCTGGAGGGAAGGTTTGGCCCGATGAAGAATTGGCTGCGCGCCTACTTCGTCGACAGCATGGAGCTCGAAGGGGCAAACTGGACTTCAGACTTTGCCGAGGAGTTCCGCCGCCGTCGCGGCTACGACTTGATACCGTGGTTGCCCTTCACCATGTTCAAAACTGGACGACTGGGCGATGTGGTCAGCTACGAGTATGGGGCAAGGCAGTCGCCCGACTTCAAACGGCAGGTGCAGCGGGTGCGACACGATTTCGAGCTTACCAAGGCGGAGTTGCTCCAAGAGCGCTATACCCAGACCTTCCTCCAATGGTGCCATGAGCAGGGTGTAAAGGCACGCGCACAAGCCTATGGGCGCGGATTCTTCCCCCTCGAAAGCTCCCTCGGCTACGACATACCCGAAGGCGAAAGCTGGACCACCAACTACCTCCGCCACCGCATCGGCGAAGAGATGCCCGACAGCGACTATCGCCGTGGTCGTGCCTACACGATGATTAACAAGCTGGTTTCCTCTGCCGCACACCAGAGCGGTCGTCGGCTGGTCAGTGCCGAGGAGATGACCAACACCTACCGCATGTTCGAGACCACCCTCGAACTGCTCAAGCTGGGCAGCGACATGAGTGCCATCAGCGGTACCACCCACTCGGTGTGGCACGGCTTTAACTACACACCCCCGCAGGCAGGTTTTCCCGGATGGGTGCAGTACGGCAGCTACCTCAACGAGCAGAACACTTGGTGGCCCTACTTTCACCTGCTCAACGAGTACCGCAGCCGCATGAGTGCCATACTCCAGAATGCCGACATGCAGACCGACATCGCCATCCTGCTGCCCACCGACAGCCTCTGGGCGCAATACGGTGTGCAGACCGAACCCTTCCCCAACTACCCCAAGGGCAGCCCCTACGACATCCCCTACCTGCTTTGGGAGGCGGTGCACAAGAACGGCGGCAACTGCGACTTTGTCACCTCCCGCCAGCTCGACACCGCAACCCTCCGCGACGGTGAGCTCATCATCGGCAAAAAGGCCTACAAATCCCTACTTGTGCCCCCAGCGTCATCCGTAGACGGAACTCAATCCTCAATCCTCAATCCTCAATTCTCAATCCTCAAAGTCCCCTCCCTCCCCGACCGCAACTATCTTGAATGGTACCGCACAGCGCAATCAAAGTATAATCTCCCCCACGCTGTAACGATAGAAGAGCCCGATCCGTATCTACTACAAAACCATTACCGCAACGACCGTGGCGACGACATCTTCCTCT
>CAMYZD010000158.1 GCA_947303735.1 uncultured Bacteroidales bacterium
CATCTGCTCCCTTTCGACGATGTGGACAGTGTGCTATGGGCTCCTGATTCCCTCTTCGCCAATCCCCGTGCCGTCGAGCAATGGATTACTCTGCCCTTTGATTCTTCGGTCCAAGTCTATCTCACTGCCTATTTCCAGTCGGCTAACCTGTTCCGATGGCGTAAGCCAGGCTATGTGCGTTCCTGTACAGGCTATAATTATATCGAATCGCCGGCCGATGGCGACCTTTGCCAGCCCCGCAGCATCAGCATGGCTTCCGACCCTTCGGCGCTCTGTCCCGACTTGCCGTCCAACAATTACGGGAACAATATCATTATCAGTACTGATACACTCCGTGCCTATGGCGACTCGTTGCCCCCCTTCTACGACTTCGACTCCGCACGGGGCTCAATCTTGACATTTATTACCGACCATTTGCGGCGAATTCCCAACGATAGTGCCTATGTACCTTTCTATGTGGATACTGTCGATATGTGGGATCCCTCCCGCAGCCACACCCATATTCTCAACATGAATCACTTCCGCCTCGTCTATGGCAACGAACCTCAGGCCGCGTTGCCCACCATTGTCTTCACAGTGCATATTGACGACACCGCGCATCATTTCTTCCGCGAGGGCTGTAATATTCCTTTGTGCGACACCACCCTCATCTATTATGGCTCAATCGAATTTCCCCGTCCAGGAATTCCTCCGAGCCAGAGCCTCAACGCAGCCTACTATTTCAACATGGTGCCCCGACCTCACGGCAGGGCTATTTTCCGTTTCTACGAAACACCCACCAACTATTACAATACGCTCTCTTCCATCCACATCAACCGCATCGAAATGCAGGGCTTCTGCCATCCTACCGACAGCCTTATGCTCATCGCCCCGCATCCGGGCTGCCTGGTGCGCGACACTCAGTATTGTGCCGTCTGCCGCAGCCAATTACCCTACACTTGGTTCGGACGCACTTTCGACTCGGATGCTTTCGATTCCATAACTGTTACCACCTCTCTCTGCGACTCGGTTCACTACCTCAGTCTTTCAGTACACTTCGACGATACACTTGCTCTCTACGATACCGTGGTGCAGAATTCCTTGCCGTGGACCGCCTACGGCCACACTTTCGACAGCACCGGTCGCTACGAGCTGCTCCTTTCCGGCACATGGCCAGACTGTGACACACTGCTTTACTATAACCTCACCGTCATCGACAATGTCTTCGACACGACACTCACCTACATCTGTCCGGGTCAGTTGCCCTACACGCTCCACGGTGTGACTGCCTACTCCGACACCGTCTTCAACATCACCCTTCAGGGCAGCCAGGGGCAGGACAGCACGGTCACCTACTATCTCTTCGTCAACGCCAATAGCGACACCGCCATCTACGATACCGTATTCGAAGAACAGCTCCCGTGGGCATTCCTTGACAGCCTTTTTTCCGACACCGTCAGTGGTATGCCCTTTGTCCTCGTCAACGAGGCGGGTTGCGACAGCATCATCTATTATAACCTCCATATATTATGGAGTGGCGACCATTGCGACAGCCTCCTTGAGTTCCCCAACTTTGTCACGCCCAACGGCGACGGCCACTATGACCGCTTCGTCATCAAGGGACTGGTCGAGAACCAATGCTACCCATACAACTCCCTCTTCATCTTCGACCGTACAGGCCGTGTGGTTTTCCGGGCGGAGAACATCTACCGCGACGACCAGTTCTGGGACCCCGCTGCACACCGCCATCCTGCCGGCACCTATTTCTACCGTTTCACCGGCCGGGGCATCAACCATGCCACGCAACATTTTGGCTGCATAGAAGTACTGAAATGAAAACACTTGTCAACATATTTGACCCCGACGAGCCCTTGGCCGCCTATCTCTTCCTCAAGCAATACTATGCCGAGGGCGACCGCCTGCTCTTTATCGCCACCCGCGAAAACCGCCAGCTGCTTGGCCGTTACGCTGCCCTGTTCAACCTGCCCGACGCCCAGATTGACTTCATCGCTTTCAAACGCGACGAGGACAGCTATATCTTCGAGCGCATTAGCCGCCGTCTCTCTTCGCGGCTTTCGCCCGATGTCACCTATTGGGTCAACCTAGCCGGTGGCACCCGTTATCTGGCTCTGGCCGTCCAGCATGTTTTTTCCCAGTTCAACGCGCGCCTCTTCTACGTGCAGACACGTGAGAACCTCGTGGTCAATTCCCCTTTCCACAGCGCTGACGACGACAGCCCCGATGCTATCGACCCCATCCGCTACCGCATGTCGCTCGACGAGTATTTCCGTCTCCACGGCCTCGGCCACGACCTGAAGGAACGCAGCCACCGGCCTACCCGCAGTGAGGACGATTCTCAGCGCGTCTTCGACTGCTTCCGCACCCGTCGGTTGCCCCACCGCGCCTTCGAGGCCCTCGAGCAGCTCAGGCTTGTCTATCGCGGCATGCGCAAGCCCATGTCCATCCACGACATCACCTTCGGCCGTGGCAACCGCCGCTATGCTGTCCCCGGCCTTCCGGCACTGCTCAATGCTATCGGGTTTGCCCCTCAGGAGAAGGACATGCTCCAACCCTATGAGGTGGATTACCTCACCGGCGGCTGGTTCGAGGAGTATGTATATTACACCCTCCTGCGACTTGTCTCGCCCCAGCAGATAGCCATAGGCGTGCGCATCGCTCGTCCCGGCACGCAGCACAACAACGAGCTCGACGTGGTCTTTATCAAGGCCAACACCCTCTTCGTTGTGGAGTGCAAGACGGGTGTGGCCTCCGACCACATGTTCAACGAGATAGTCTATAAGGCCAGCGCACTTAAGGAGTCGTTTCTCGGCCCCTCGTGCCACTCCTATATCTTCACCCTCAAGAACGACTACGACCACCGCCTGCAGCAGGTGGCCTCCATCATGGGCATTACCCTCTGCCCCAAAGGCACCCTTGTCAGCCCCGAACTCATGGGGCGTGTGGCGGAGCAGATGCACCGCATCAGCAACGAGATGGACTAACCATCTCCCTTAGCTTATCCAGCCTGTGACTTTGCAGCCGGCATACCGCTGCTCCATCTCCTCATACCAGTCAGCAACCGAGCTGTCAGACAGCAAAGGTTCCAACCCGGGCTCTTCGCGCACCCGTTCCCGGCAGCGGCTGAAGAGATAGCGGAAGCGCGAAAGACTGCGGTGGTAGTAGTTGAGCTCAGAACCTATCACCACCTCGTCCCAGTCAATCAGGTGCGCGGCCGCCTGCATCAGCCGCAGCAGGCTCTCCGTGTGCAGCCCCAAGTCCCATAGCTTGTCGCTGTACTCCTCCATCACCATGCTCTCGCCGCGCAGCACTGCAGGCGTGTCCCACTCCCATTCATAGCCCTCTTTCACCCGCCAGTGATAGTGCTCCAGCTGCCTGTAGAAATCCTTGTCCAACTCCGCGACCTGCTCCCGTCGCAGACAGACCCGCCCGCCGCACGTGCAAGCCATCAAAGTGCCATTGCTTTTGATTCTTTTTCTTTTCATAGTTTTAATAATTTTGAAATGAATAAAACAATGCTTCCCGGATGCCTTAATGTCAAATTCCTCTCCGCTGCAAGGGCAATAGTCCACCCTTCATCGGATGTTTCCGGCATCCTGAATTGCCTTGTTTGCCAATTAAAAACTATGAGTATAAACTGCTTAACGCATGGCTTGTGTTTCTATTCAGTACTGCAAAGATACAAATTCTTTCACATTATTAAAAAAAAGTGTTGGCTTTTCTTGTGCTACTTTTTTTACCAGGTTTTGGAGAAGATGCGGGGGGTGATGTTTAGGGAGAGCCATGCCCAGCGGAGGAGGCCGTCG
>CAMYZD010000159.1 GCA_947303735.1 uncultured Bacteroidales bacterium
ATGTGATGGTTCTAGTTTCCGTTTTTGTTTTGATTGATATTGAGCAGCTTTCCCCCAAAGAATTTGAATCGTTGAACGAAACAGCTAAACATCTCTTCCCAGGTATAGCAGGCTTGCTCTGTGGATGCATCTTTTGTCCAGTATTGGAAGAAATTGGTTTTCGGGGCATTCTTCTTGGTGGCCTACTTAAGTCACAATGCCGTCCGTGGATTGCCATTCTAGTCACCGCTCTCATTTTTGCACTGCTTCACGGAGTTGGAGTGCATTTTAATGTTTCGTTGGTGTTCGGAATCATCCTAGGGTGGCTCTACTGGCGCACGGGTAGCATCATTCTGTGCATGATTATCCACGTCGTCAACAACTCCCTTTCATTTATCGATTTCAGTGGTCAAACCAATGTGGTCTGCCTGATTATTCTTGTCGGCAGCCTCCTGTTGCTTTCGTTAGGCCTTTGGTGGTTTGCGAGAATATGTACTATTTCAGATGAAGTCAAATGAATCAAGCAATTTAAACGAGTCAGCCAATATTAATTCTTAATTTTTAATTCTTAATTTTCGACATGTATACCCTTAATTATAAAGTTACCACAAGCACCTGCGACAGCGAGGGAAGACTGAAACTCTATTCCGCGTTGCAGATGATGCAGGACTGCTCCGAAATGTGGATCGACAGCGAGCCTGAGGTGAAGGCCTACTTCGCTCGCGAGAATATGGCGCAACTGCTGGCCTCACGTCAGGTGGAGGTACTGCGTGTGCCTAGCTTCAAGGAGGAACTAATGGTGACCACCTCGGTGTATGAGATGAAGCCTATGTTCGGCTTCCGCAACACCTTTATCTATGATGCCTTTGGCCGTCCTTGCTACCGCACATGGAGCATGGGTGCATTCGTCGATAAGGCTACTGGCAAGCTGAAGCGCGTGGACGATGCCGTCGCCAACACCTTGCTAATCGAGCCGCAACTGGAGATGAACTACCGCGACCGCCGCATCATCCTGCCCAAGGGTGGGGGAGAAGCCTTTGCCCCTATCAAAGTGATGCGTGCCGACATCGACTACAACCGTCACGTGAACAACGCCAATTACATCCGCATGGCGATGGAACTGTTGCCCGAGGATTTTGAGATAAAAGAGCTCCGCGTGGAATACCGAGTCGCCGCCAAGTTGGGCGACACACTGACACCCACAATGTACCACATTGACGACGGTTTCGTTATTGCCCTCTCTATCGGCAATGAGGTGAGTGCCATCGTGGAGTTTGTATAATACTAATTGATTGTAAGGCTATGCTACATCTAAATAAAGTACATCACATTGCCATCATCTGCTCCGACTATCAAAAGAGCCTGGAATTCTATACGCGTGTGCTGGGGTTACGCGTACTCGCTGAGCATTATCGTGCCAAGAGGGATTCATATAAAGCAGATTTGGCACTTGGCGACCAGTATGTCATTGAGTTGTTCTCATTCCCATCACCACCGACACGACCCACCCATCCCGAGGCTGCGGGACTTAGGCACTTGGCTTTCGAGGTGGCACATCTCGGTGATGAGCTAAAAGAATTAGAACGATTAGGCGTGCCACACGAAGCCGTCAGAACAGACCCCTACACTGGTAAGCGTTTCCTGTTCCTACAAGACCCCGACGGCCTGCCGATAGAGTTGTATGAAAAATAAAAAATACCTTGCAGCTTGTGCAATTATTTCGACACTCTTGCGTTATTAAATAATCATCAAACTCTTTTTCACTATGAAACAACCTATCAAAGTAACTGAAGCTATTTTCCCGATGCCCGTGCTGCTCGTAGCCACTTATAACGAGGATGGCACAATCGATGTGATGAACGCTGCCTGGGGCACTATGCTCGACCGCGAGCGCGTGGCTCTCAATCTTACCGAGACCCACAAGACTGTGGAGAACATCAAACGCCGCAAAGGCTTTGTGGTGCATATCGCCGATGCCGCCCACGTGGTGGAGGCCGACTATTTCGGCGTGGTGTCGGGTCACAAAGAGAAGGACAAGTTTGCCAACAGCGGCCTCACCGCAGTCAAATCTCAGTTGGTGGATGCCCCTGTTATCAACGAACTGCCCATCGCCTTAGAGTGCGAGTTTATTGAGTACCAAAGCGACGACACAGGACTTGGTGTCATCGGCCGTGTACTTCAGACCTCCGTCGAGGCCGACAAGATGAAGGACGGCAAAGTGGATGTGGAAGCTCTCCACGCCATCGCTTTCGACCCCTACACCCACGGCTACTACCAGGTGTCGCAGCGCATAGGCGAAGCCTTCAAGGACGGGATGAAGCTGAAGAAGTGAAGCATTCGACTTATATGCAGGACGACATTGATAATATCTTAGGCGAGATAGCCTCCAAAGATTCGCAGGTGCTGTGCCGCGAGGTGCTTTCCATCGGCGACACGATGGATGTGCTGCGCAGCAAATGGACGGTGGAGATACTGACAGCCATCCTCTGTGGCAATACGCGATTCAAGGACATACTGACTGCCGTCCACGGGCTGAGCGACAAGGTGCTGACCGAGAGGTTGCGCCAGATGGTTGACGACCGTCTTATTGAGAAGCACGAGTGCCGCGGCTATCCTCCGCGTGTGGAATACCGCCTCACCGAGCACGGCAAACGGCTCTATGTCATCGTCTACCGCATGGCGGAATGGGGCGCCGAACACAGGCAGCTGATGCTAGGGAGGTAAGAGCTAAGAAGAATGAATTCGTTAATTAGGTTAGAGGTTAGATTTAAACTAAAAACTAAAAAGTAAAAACTAAAATATATTGGTGCGTCAGCCTACCTTTTAGTTTTTAGTTTTTACTTTTTACTTTCCACACGTAAAGCTTCCTTACCAACAGGTAGGTAACCTTGGCAGTTCGGGGAAATGGCTGTAATTTTGCAGCAGAATTTAAAACACAAAGAATTATGCATTTGTCTGAACCTGTTTATCGTAACCCGTATTGGCCCACCGGCCGCTTATCCAAATCACGCAAGGCTGCACCCACAACAGCTGCAAGTTCTGCACTATGTACCGCGACGTCCCGTTCCGTATGCAGCCGATGGAGTGGATCGAAGAAGACCTGCGCGAACTGCAAGCCTCTGACCCTCACGCCAAGACTATTCAGTTGTTGAGTGCCAATCCGCTGGCCTTGAGTTATGACCGATTGATGCCCCGCCTGGAGCTCATCAAGAAGTACCTCCCCGAATTGGAACACATCTATGCCGCCACCCGCGTCACCGACATCAAAAACAAGACCGTGGAGCAGCTTCGCAAGCTGAAGGAAATCGGTGTAAACGAGATATCGCTCGGCGTGGAGAGCGGCGACGACTGGACACTGCAACGCATCAACAAGGGCTACACCTCGCAGGACATCCTGGAGCAGTGCCACAAACTGGAGGAGGCAGGCATCGAATACTGGATGACCTTCCTCAACGGTGTGGCCGGTCGCGAGCACAGCCACGAGCACGCCGTCAACTCAGCCCTCATCTTCAACCAATGCCGTCCGATGCTCGTCGGCAGCGGCGGCTTGACGCTCTTCCCCGGCACGCCGCTCCTCGAGGAGGCCGAGCGGGGCGAATTCACCCCCCTCAACGAGCGCGAGTTGATGCAGGAACTGAAGATCTTCCTCGAACTGCTGACCTGCGACTGCGAGGTGAACACCCACCACACCTCGTCGCTCCGGGTACCCACCGGCCCCTTCCTTTCGCGTAAGCAGCAAATCCTCGACGCACTGCAAGAAGCCATCGACC
>CAMYZD010000160.1 GCA_947303735.1 uncultured Bacteroidales bacterium
TTGTTGGTCGGAGTGGCTATAGTGTCGTGCAACAAAGAGGATCAGATAGCCCCGATGATTCCGACGGTTGTGCCAAACGACACGTTACCTCAGATAGACACGTTGCCGCAGATTGACACGACGGTGGCGGCAGCAGATTCAGCGATACTGAAGGGGTAGGTGTTGTGCCAGGAGGGTGATGCAATGCCGGGGTCTTATGACGTGCATACGTACCCGTTTGAGTGCGATGTAGTGATTGTGACACCAGTGAAAATCGCTCTTTCTTCTTACGATGTGTCGCTATCGAGCTTGGGTGTGACGGAAGTGGCACGTGTCCGCCCCAGGCCAAGTAATGGCAAGTATCGGGTGAAGGTTCCTGCAGGAGAATATTCGGTGCTGCCTGTGGTGGATGGTATGGTCATTGCAGCAGGTTTGGCACGGAACGGACAGGGCTATGCAAATTATGTTGACCTCTCTGCCAACGAAATAAAGACCTTCAATATCACCGTCAAATACTTGGTATATTAGCCATCCACTGAAACCTTTCTCAAGCCACACACCGGTCACGGGATTACAATCGACCCGTACGGTGAAGTGTCGCTGTAGGCACTGGCTGCAACAGAAGTGGCGCGTGTCCATGCTCAGACACACTATAGGCGATTTTTATTTTATCTAGAACACAATAAAAGGGTGATTGATGCGTTAAACAATCTCCGTACCGAAGTGCGGATGATATGATATATGGCTAAGAACGCAGAGAATGATTCCCCTTTGATGAGGCAGCATGCCGAGATGAAACGCAAGTTTCCGGATGCGATGCTGTTGTTTCGTGTGGGTGACTTTTACGAGACTTTTGGCGAGGATGCCCGCAAGGCATCGCAGATATTGGGCATCACCCTGACACGCAAGGCGAGTGGGGGAGGGGGGTATACCGATTTGGCCGGCATACCGTACCATGCCGTTGACCAGTATCTGCCACGACTGGTGAGGGCAGGTCTGCGAGTGGCTATCTGCGAGCAGCTGGAAGACCCCAAGACGGTGAAGGGGCTGGTGAAGAGGGGTATCACCGAGTTGGTGACACCGGGAGTGTCGTACAACGACATGGTGCTGGAGGTGAAGGAGAACAACTTCCTCTGCGGCCTGCATCTGACGGACAAGATTCACGGCATATCGTTCTTGGATGTGTCGACGGGCGAGTTTTATGTGGCGCAGGGCGACTTTGCCTATATCGACAAGCTGATGCAGAATTTCCACCCCGCCGAGGTGGTGCTGCAGCGCAAGAAGCTGCATTGGTTTCTAGACCATTTCAGCGAGAAATACTATACCAACACGTTCGACGACTGGGTGTTTACCTCCGACTTTGCCAACGAGCTGCTGATGAAACAGTTCGATACCACATCGCTCAAGGGTTTCGGCGTGGAGGAGCTGACCGAGGGTATCATTGCCGCA
Source organism: uncultured Bacteroidales bacterium (assembly GCA_947303735.1). Lineage (GTDB taxonomy): Bacteria > Bacteroidota > Bacteroidia > Bacteroidales > P3 > Colimorpha. Next base: position 1,429 of record CAMYZD010000160.1, read on the forward strand.
GGCGCGGCGCTCTATTACCTACAGGCCACCCAACACGACCGCACCCAGCATATCTGCACGATTAACCGCATAGAGGAAGACCGATATGTGTGGTTGGACAAGTTCACGATTCGCAACCTTGAGTTGGTGCATTCGCCTAATGAGAATGCCCGCACGTTGCTGGATGTGCTTGACCAGACGGCTACGCCGATGGGGTCGCGCCTGTTGAGAAGGTGGATAGTGATGCCACTCAAAGAGCGAGCCGCCATTGAGGAGCGCTTGCACATTGTGGACACACTTATCCTGAACCGCGACCTCTCAATCCAATTGTTGCCCCACATAAGGGCCATCGGCGATTTGGAACGCTTGATTTCCAAGGTTGCGGTGGGACGCATCAATCCGCGCGAGCTGGTGCAGCTGAAGCGTTCTTTGGCTGCCGTGGCGCAGATACAGCAGCTGTGCAAAAGGGTGGATGACGAGTCGTTCCATCGCATGGCGGACCAGTTGAACAGCTGCCAGAGCATCTATGAGCGTATCGACAGAGAGATACAGGAAGATCCGCCTGTGAAATTGGATAAAGGAGGCGTGATTGCGTCGGGGGTCAATGCGGAGCTAGACGAGCTGCGCGCGATGGCAGGCTCGGGCAAAGACTATCTGATGGAAATCCAACGTCGGGAAAGCGAGCGTACGGGAATTCCCTCTCTCAAAGTGGGTTTCAACAACATATTTGGTTATTACCTTGAGGTGACCAACACCCACAAGGACAAGGTGCCGGAAGAATGGATACGCAAGCAGACACTGACCAATGCCGAGCGCTATATTACCCCCGAGCTGAAACAGTATGAGGAGAAAATATTGGGCGCAGAGGAGCGGATGCTGGTGCTGGAGGGGCAGTTGTATGAGCAGCTGTTGTCGGCATTGTTGGCCTTCCTCGAGCCGATACAATATGATGCCCAGTTGGTGGCGCGGCTCGACTGCTTGCAGTGCTTTGCCGAAGTGGCGCTGGCCAACAATTATTGCCGTCCCGAGCTGTCGGACGATACGACCATCGACATCAAGGAAGGTAGGCATCCGGTCATCGAAACCCAGCTGCCGTTGGGTGAGCAGTATGTCAGCAACAATGTCTTTCTCGACCATGATACCCAACAGATTATTATCATCACGGGGCCTAATATGTCGGGTAAGTCGGCGTTGCTCCGGCAGACGGCCTTGATTGTGTTGATGGCGCAGATGGGCTGCTATTGCTCGGCTCGAGAGGCACATATAGGCATTGTCGACAAGGTGTTCACCCGAGTGGGGGCATCCGACAATATATCGTCGGGCGAGTCGACCTTTATGGTGGAGATGAACGAGACGGCGAGCATTCTGAACAATATCTCTGACCGAAGCCTGGTGTTGCTGGACGAGATAGGGCGTGGCACCTCAACCTACGACGGCATATCGATTGCTTGGGCGATAACGGAGTATTTGCACAATCAAAAGAATGCGAGGCCCAAGGTGCTGTTTGCCACCCACTATCACGAACTGATAGAGATGGCTGACCAGTATGAGCGGATTCAGAACTACCATATCTCGGTGCGCGAAGTGGGTAACAAGGTCATATTCTTGCGTAAACTGGAGATGGGTGGCAGCGAGCATAGCTTCGGCATCCACGTGGCGCGCATGGCGGGCATGCCCGCGCAGGTGCTGAAGAGAGCCAACAGCATGCTCGAATTGCTTGAATCCAAGAGCGAAAAGATTTCAGACCTTAACCCCAAGGCCGAGAAGTCGAAAAAGAAGACAGAGGCGATGCCTGAGGCTGGCTATCAGCTCAGTTTCATCCAGCTGGACGACCCCACGCTGCTCGACATCCGCGACAAGCTGCTGGATATCGATATTGACTCGCTCACCCCTATCGAAGCCCTGCTTAAGCTCAACGAAATAAAAAAGATAGTGGCTAAAAAGTAGTCTCGCCTTGTGTGGTATTGGTAATAGGGCTATTTTATATGCATTGAAAATGTGAAAGATAGATGTGATAAGAGGACGGGGTGTTTTTGAAATTGCGAAGAGGAACGATAGGCGAAGTATAGTGTGAAAAAGTTGTATAAGATAGTGATTTAAACGGTATTCCGTTTTATGTGGGAATAAAAGGGGACAAAACAGTATAAAAAAGAGTAGAAAAGGAGTGGGAGAGAGGGCTTCTGAGACGAGGAAAAGAGAAATTGTTAGGAAAAATGCAATTGGAAATGAGTGTTTTAGAATTTTTTCTTCAAAAAAGTTTTGCTGAATGGAAAAAAGTTTGTACTTTTGCACCCGCTTTCCA
>CAMYZD010000161.1 GCA_947303735.1 uncultured Bacteroidales bacterium
ACGTAAGTCCACCGGACTTCCTTAATCTTTTTAACTCCATATTATTCAATTCATAGAAGTCCTCTAGAATGTGTGAATGTGCTAATTGATTTACGAGATAACAGATATGTACATTGACACTTCATATTTGGCGAGGCTTGAGTACGACTTGGTAGTGCCAGGCCTTCTCTTCGAGTTTCATGGGGTAGGCGCGGGAGGAGGAGGGCATGCGCCAGAGGCGCAGTGGGCGGTCAGAGATGGCGAATGTGCTATACTCGCCTATTTTAGGAATTTGTGCGCCATAGTCCTCGCAGAGGGTTTCGGCTGATTTCTGGCCAGTACAGACGATGTCGGTACAGAGGGGGATCTTTTCCAGCAGGGCAGGGATATCGGTCTTTTCGACCACTTCGAGAAACTTGTCGGAGGCGTTGTCGCGCAGTCGGCGCACACGATAAGCGGTGTCGAAGATGGCAATGCCCTGCTCCTCGAGCAGCTTTATTATCTCCTCCTTGCGGAAGGTCTTTCCGTCGACAAAGTGCTGGCTGTCGCCGAAGAAGACTAGCCCGAATATCTCCCACATCTGGTTGGTGCGGTTGGGGTAGAAGAAATCCATACACCACCGCCCACGCGGTGGCGGGAAACTGCCCAGCATCAACAGCCGCGCGTTGGGCGGCAGGAAGGGTTGCAAGGGGTGTGACTCGACGGTCATTCCAGCCTATTGGACATGGTCGAAGCGACTGGCGACATAGCTTATTTCAGACAGGTCGAGGTCGACATCTCCATCCTCATTGTTTGTCATAAAGGAGTTGATGGAGAAGACATCGTAATCTTTCGTGAGCTTTTTGGGGTCGGCAAGTTCCACTTCAAGGGTCTTCTTGTTGATGCCAAGGACACAGTCGACATATTCCTCTGGGAAGTCTAGCACATCGCAAAGGACGGCTGCAATCCTATCTTCTAAACTTCTGTTATCCATAGTATTTTCTTTTTATGTAGGGTGAATGGTACGAGGTGTATTGATGATGCAAAGTTACACTTTTTTTTCATCTTTGCGACATTTTTGTAGGTATTTTTTCTTTTTTGGCGTGTCGGTTGCTTATTTTTATGTATCTTTGCAAAACAATATTGTTGACGACTAATGTTTACAACACATTGAACATGACTAAGAAACTATCGATTATATTTTTTCTCATGGCAGCCGTTGCTGCTATGGGACAGGACGCACCCATATATCAGTCGGAGGCGTTCACTATCTTTCCACGCAAGGTGGTGCAGGCTGAAGAGCACGCCAGTATTGTGGCAGACAACGCCATCACCAGCACATTCGAGAAACGCAGCTGGCTACAGAAGAAGACCCAGAGCCGATACCCCACATTCGCTTGCGACATCCCCATCAGTGTGACCATATACAACATGGCCGTTGAGGAGATGGACAACCTGATCGAGGCCGACAGCACGTGGCGCACGGGGAAGTTGTGGGGCGGCGTATGGACACGCGACGTGAGCTACAGCGCCCTCTTGGGACTGGCTTATATGAACCCCAATGTGACACGCACCAGCCTGATGAAGAAGGTGCGCAACGGCCGCATAGTGCAAGACACCGGCACGGGTGGTTCTTGGCCTGTATCGACCGACCGGGTGGTTTGGACTATTGCCAGCTGGCAGCTCTACCTTGCCACTGGCGACATGCAATGGCTGAAGAAGTGCTACGAGATAGTGAGCAACACCTTGCGCCAAGACGAGGCTGTGGTGTACGACCCCGTGACCGGACTGGCGAGAGGAGAATCGTCGTTTCTAGATTGGCGCGAAGAGACCTACCCTCGCTGGATGCAGCCTGCCGACATCGCCATGTCGGAGTGCCTGGGTACCAACGCCCTCTATTTCCGAGCCAACCAACTGGCCTCACGCATGGCGCAACTATGTGGAGACTATGACGGGGCAGCACACTTCACACGGATGGCCGACCGCATCAAGGACGGCATCAACAACCACCTATGGATTGAAGAGAAAGGTTATTACGGCCAGTATCTCTATGGCCGTGGCAATTTGATTCTTTCCCCCCGTTGCGAGACGTTGGGCGAAGCCCTATGCATCCTTTTCGGCATTGCCGAACCCGCTCGCGCCCGCCGCATGGTTTCTACCATCGGACAGACCCCCTTCGGCACCCCCTGCATCTCACCGCAAATACCCAATATCTATCCTTACCACAACAACGCTATCTGGCCTTTTGTTCAGGCCTATTGGATGGATGCGGCCGCCACGGTGGGCAACTCACAGGCAGTGGAGCATAGCATAGCTGCCATATACAGACCGGCGGCTCTTTTTGCCACCAACCAAGAGAACTTTGTAGCCCAAACTGGCGACTACCATACTGCCATGAACTCTCCCTGCATGCTGTGGAGCATAGCAGGCAGCATCAACTTAGTACATCGTGTGCTGATGGGAATCACACTCGAAGAGGAGGGCATCTCCTTCCGCCCCTGTGTGCCAACGGTGTGGTCGGGTAAGAAGGTTCTCAAGAACTTCAAATACCGCAAAGCAGTCCTCGACATCACGGTACAAGGATACGGCAACAAGGTGTCAGCCTGCTATCTTGACGGGCGCCGACAGGCGGTAGCCACCCTGCCTGCTTCGCTGACGGGCAGGCACAGTGTGAAGATAGTGATGGCCAACGAGTTTACCACCTTCGACATCATCAACCGCCAGCCCGTAGCCACTTCGCCAGAGACACCTCGGGCCTATCTCGACGGCAGCACCCGCTTGGCATGGACCCAAGTACCCAACGCTAAGGAGTACAAGATAATACGCGACGGAAAGGTGGTCACCACCCAGCCCGAACGCCTCGTGAACGGCAACCGCTACGATATCCCCGTGGCAAAAACCTATACTGAATACCAAGTGATAGCCGTAGACGAGAATGGCAACGAGAGTTTCGCCAGCGAACCTGTGGCTTACTACAACTACAGCAACGTGATTCAATACGACATGACACACTTCGCAACAGCTACCACATTCGACGACTGCAAAGGATACACAGGCAATGGGGCTGTGGAGATAGCTGTGAAGCAGAACACCCGTATCGAGATGAAGATTGATGCCCCCACCGATGGGGAATATCTGATAGACTTCCGATACGCTAACGGCAGTGGTAATCTGACTGATGACAACATGTGTGCCGTGCGAACCCTCAGCCTAGGTGGCAAGCCGGTTGGCGCCATTCTCTTCCCCCAGCGTGGCAAGGACCTCTGGACACTTTGGGGCTACAGCAACGCGGTGCGCGTTTCGTTGAAGAAGGGCAGCAACACCCTAGTGCTATCCTATGAGCCCGACAACGAGAACATGAACGCCCAAGGCATTAACCGTGCCATGCTCGACTATGTGCGGCTGATAAAAATGAATTAGAATTCGTTAAGGGGATTTCTATTTATCAAGAATTAGAGAATTGGAGAATCTGTAAACTGCATATTTTGAATTCGATAAGAATTTGAGACTTTAATTACATGTAATTAATAGAAGTGGCCTTAACACATTAACGCATTCACACGTTCCACAATGCTCCGACAGTTGGACAAAGCAGCAGTGAAGCAGCTGCTCCGCAATCCCGATAACAAGGTATTCCGCAATCAGATGATGA
>CAMYZD010000162.1 GCA_947303735.1 uncultured Bacteroidales bacterium
TGTGGACAAGATGCCGAAAGAAATGCTGATATGGCATAAACAGACCTGAAAAAGACGAGATTGATTGAAAAGTCGGCCTAATGACCGATTTGGGTTAAATGTTAAATAACTTAAAATTCGATTATTTGTAATTTAAAAAAAATGAAATGTCAAGAAAAATAACTAAATTTGAATCTTGTATTCATTTTGCCAAAAGCAAACTTACACACTGAATATAAAACATATAACGGAATTAATTCATTTATATAAAACATCATTATTAACCAAAACGTAATTGTCATGCAAAAACATTTACAAAGACTGTTACTCATCGCGGCGATGCTACTCGTCCCTTGGGTGACACAGGCACAGACGTTGGACGAATACTCGTTCTCGACTGGCACCGACACGTCGAAGTGGATTGCGGTTCCGACCACGCTCACTTCGCTCATCACTCCTGGTGCCGGCGACTATGGTGTCTCCTCGGTGCACAATTTGGGATTCTCGTTCCCCTTCGGAGAGAATTCCTACACGCAGTTCTCCGTCAATGCCGACGGCAACCTCAAATTTGGCAGTTCTGTGACGGGCACAAGCAACTACAGCTCCCCGTTCAGTTCGTCGAATGCCAGCGTCAACAACCCGAAGATTAACTTCTTTGGATGCGACGGCTATTGCGACAACAGCCACTATGTGCGCTATCTGCACACTGCCGACACCAACGGTGACTCGCTGGGTGTAGTGGAGTTCTGCATGGGCACCTACACCAGCACTACCCGTTCGTACCTGTACAAGTGGCAGGTTCACCTGTACCACAACGGTAAGATTGAGGTGGTCTATGGCGTAGCACCTTCCACCGCTCCCGACGTAAGCCGCCAGCAAGGATTGTGCATCAATGCCTCCGACGGCTGGCTGGTCAACGCCAGCAATGCTGCAAGCCACTTCACGGCTGGTTCTTCCACCACCATTGCTACGGGTAACTGGCCTGCCGAGGGACGTTATTACACCTTTGAGCGTCCTAATCTGGCCTGCCCCAAGCCTGTCCAGTTGATTCTTACCAGCCTCGGCACTACAGAGGCTTCGTTTGTTTGGGTTGACACTACCGGCTCCGGTTCGTGGCTGGTTCGCCTTGATTCCACCGATATGGGCACCCCCACCGAGGTGTATGATACATCAATATACATTACCGATTTGTCCGCAAACACAGAGTACACCTTTAATGTGGCAAACCTTTGTCCATCCGGTGATACAAGCTCTTGGCGTTCGTTCTCTTTCCGCACGCCCTGCACCTTCCTCGACTCGCTGCCTTTCTTCTACGGCTTTGAGGGTGTCAGCACAGGCACGTCAGCCGAGTTCCCCTATTGCTGGGCGCGCCTGAACAACGGCACCGACTATGGCTACTATCCCTACGTGAGCAACAGCAGCACCTACAACCACACACCGGGAGGCAGCAACGGCCTTTATTGGTATAATACCACCACCACCGGCACCTATGGCGACTATCAAATTGTGGTGCTACCGGGTGTGGATACCGACATTTATGCTGTCAATACCTTGCAGGTGCGTTTCTGGGCCAAGTCGTCCAGCGCAAGCTATTATCCTTTGTTTTATGTGGGTGTGATGTCCAACCCCACCGACATCACCACATTCCAATATCTCGACACGATCAATGTGGGCAACAACACCAACTGGCAGGAGTATGAGTCGCTGCTTAATGGTTTCCATGGTAACGGCAACTTTGTGGCCATCCGCGCCAACCGCCCCAGCAGCTATTGGTATGCTTATGTTGACGATATCACTCTCGAGGTGATTCCTGCATGCCCCCGCACGTCGGAGCTGACGCAGACCGAAGCCACCCTCAACTCGGTCACCATTTCCTGGACCGAGATGGGTGAAGCCACACAATGGGTACTGGAGTACGACACGGTGAACTTTGTACCCGGAACCGGTGCGCACACGGTAGAGTATGCCACCGCAATCCCCCATACCATCAACGGCCTCGACAGTGCCCGGGATTACTACATCTATCTGCATGCCGACTGTGGCGGCGACACCAGCGTCAACCGCTTCATTCTCGCCAGCACCTTGGCTTCATCGCCCGCTTCGCTGCCTTTTTATTGCAACTTTGAGTGCGAAAGCAATTGCGGCTGGGAGCTGCTGAACGGTAACCAGACCAATGCCTGGTATGTGGGTACCGCAGTGAACAATGGTGGCAACAAGAGCCTCTACATCTCGAACAACAACGGTGCGAGCAACGCCTATAGCACGGGCAATATCTCGTATGCCTATGCTTATCGCACCATCGATTTTACCGATTCGGGCGAGTTTGCCTACAGCTACGATTGGCGTAGCCAGGGTGAGAGCCACAACTACGACTTCACGCGCGTTTTTCTGGCTCCGGCCGGATACCAGTGGCCTGTCAACGACAATCCCGCTGGCAGCACATACAATTTTGCCTCGTGGAGCTGCCCCGCTGGCTGGATTGAGCTGACGGAGCAATTCGGCTCGCCCGCCAATCTGGCACAGAGTTCCAGCTGGCGCACGGTGACGGGTACTTTCCAACTGCAGAGTCCCGGCATTTACAACCTGGTCTTTGCCTGGGCCAACGACGGCAGCGGCGGCACCCAACCTCCCACGGCCATCGACAATGTCTCTATCATTCATAACACCTGCCCCGCCCCAGTCCTGCACGGTATCAATGTGGGTGTTTCCACGGCCGACATTTCGTGGGACGAAACCGGCGACGCCTCCCTCTGGTATTTCGAGTGCGATACCGTTGTCATCAATCCAGGCGACGGCATGGCTCAGTTCTCCTTGTCGCTCAACGACACCTCGGTGTCTCTTACCGGTCTCGACAGCGGCACGATGTACTACTACTACATCTGGTCGCTGTGCGACGCTGGCGACAGCAGCTTAGTCCTCTCCGGTTCGTTCACCACCTTGGTGGGCGCCCCGGCCACCGCTCCCTATTTCTGCGACTTTGAACACGCGGGCAATAACGGCTGGACGCTCGACAACGGTTCACAAACCAACAAATGGTATGTGGGCAACACGGTAAACCACGGGGGCAGTCGTTCGATGTATGTCTCCGACAACAACGGCGTAAGCCACAGCTATTCCGGCAGCGAAAGCTATGTATTTGCCTCCCGCACGTTCAACCTGACAGACACGGGCGAATACTCCTACTCCTTCGACTGGCTGTGCAACGGTGAAAGCTCCTATGACTTCATCCGTGTGGCCCTGGTTCCCGTGTCGGTAACCCTGACGCCAGGCAGCTACTCGGGCTTCGACAACACGTCGGCCATGCCCTCGGGCAGCATTGCTCTCGACAACGCCTACCGCATGAATCTCCAGTCAAGCTGGCAGACTCGTACCGGCACTTTCTACCTCCACAACCCCGGCACATACAACTGGGTGTTCTTGTGGCGCAACGACGGCAGTGTCTATAACCAACCTCCCGCCGCCATCGACAATGTGGCCCTCAGCCGCAACACCTGTCCCAGTCCTCAGAACCTCACTTCCACCCATGTGACAGGCGACTCGATTGTCATTACTTGGGCACCCGGTGGAGACGAGACCGAATGGGCTGTCAGCACGGACTCCACCACCGTCTATGTCTATGACAC
>CAMYZD010000163.1 GCA_947303735.1 uncultured Bacteroidales bacterium
CCGTGCCTGTGTCGCAGACCATCCTCAACCCCTACAACTTGGTCATCGTGGCGGTGGTTATCGTGGCAATCGTCATCACCAACACACTGATGCACCCCAAGAAGGACATTGTCACCGTCGACCCCGCCCTCCTTGCTGAAGATAAGCCGACAAGCAAAATGAATGTCACCAGCGACTCGCCGGCTACACCAGCCCAGCGCATGGAGCAATCGCGTCTGCTGTCGTGGATTGTCGCCATCATCGGTTTTGCCTACCTTATCATTCATCTAGGCTTCCGTGGCGGTTCGTTCGACCTGGGCAGTGTCATCATGCTCTTCCTCTTCCTCGGCGTGCTGCTCCACGGCACTCCACTTGCCTACGTCCGTGCCTTCACCCATGCCGCTACTGGGGCTGCAGGCATCATCCTCCAGTTCCCCTTCTATGCCGGCATTATGGGCATCATCACCGGTGTAGGAGCCAGCGGCATCTGCTTCGGCACTGTCATCGCCAACGCCTGCATCGACATTTCCACCCCTGTCACCTATCCGCTGCTCACCTTCCTCTGTGCTGCGGTGCTCAACATGTTCGTCCCCTCGGGTGGCGGACATTGGGCGATACAGGCCCCCATCATGTTTGCCGCCGGTGCCAACCTCGGTGTCGACCCGGGCCTCACCGGCACCGCCATTGCCTGGGGCGACGCATGGACCAACCTCATTCAGCCCTTTTGGGCCATCCCTGCCCTTGCTATTGCCAAACTCGACGCCAAGGACATCATGGGCTTCTGCCTCATCGACCTCCTCATCACTGGTATCATCATCTGCTCCGGCCTCATCCTCTGGGCCTTATAATATCTATCGTATCTATCAAAAAATAACAACTCCAAAAATCAATAACAAAAATGAAAAAAAGATCAATTATCATGCTGATTGTGGCGATAGCTATGATAAGCACAGCTGATGCGCAAATTTATTGTGTGCCTATGTTTAAAAATGGCCCGTATGGGTCTTACGTAACCTTAACTCCGCAGGATGGTACACCGCCATACCAGGTTTCTATCAACGGTGGAGAGTGGAGCTCAAATCTTTCATTCTTTGCACTATATAATCAACAGTACAACATTGTATTAAGAGACCAGAATGGTCTCGTTGCAGAGATTGGAATGAACCGAAATGCTAATTATTTCAGGACAAATTTCGATCCCGCCAACATGGAGATAGGAGAACAAGAAATCTCCATAAACGCGGCGGAATTCATTGTTCAGGATGGTGTGGTGTTACCCCTAACAACAGGTGACACAATCATAGCGAGACCGGCATCTGGATGGCTTAGAATCATCCAGGACCCTCTATCAATGATCGATACCTTACTGGTATTCGACACAATTGTTATCATTGACACAATTACAGTAGTTGAAATCGACCCAATAGGCACCAACGCCAACGTGAGCCTCTATCCCAACCCTACAGTCGGACAGTTGATCATCGAATGTCCCTCAGTAATCCGCGAGGTCGCCATCTTCAACCCCCTCGGCCAACAAGTAGTCACCAGCTACAACCTGGGCAAAAAGGGGAGTATAGATCTCACCACACAACCCAAAGGCACCTACACCATGCGCATCACCCTCAATGATGGGCGAGAGTCCATCTACAAATTAGTTAGGAATTAACCAATCAAGAACTAAAAGCCCCACTCGTATCTGTTTGGGGCTTTGGTATTCACCACCGTATTCCATATAGAAATCATCACTCATCTCTAATAAATACCCCATGATTAACTACTCCGACATCATCAACCACTATCCCGATTTCCCCAAGCCGGGCATCGATTTTATCGACATACTCCCATTTCTGTCCAACAAAGAGGCATTTAAGCAACTAATTGCCGACATAGATGCCCATACTCATTGCCCGAATGTTGCCACCGTCGAGGCACGTGGGTTCCTCTTTGCCGCTCCACTGCTCACTCAGTCGAAGTTGATAGAGCATATTATCCCTATCAGAAAGAAAGGCAAGCTGCCTTATGCCGAAGGCGACTTGCACGATGTGGAGATTATGAAAGAGTATGGCGCTGACCATGTTTATTATCGTCTTTCTGACATCGCTGCCGGAAAGCCTGAAGGCGATACCTTCTATCTGACTTTCTTCGACGACATTCTTGCCACTGGTGGCACCGCATGTGGCATTGCCGAGGCTCTCAACCGCGAGGTCATACATTTGGATGGGAAAGAATACAAAGTGCGAGTTAAGGAATTTCTCTTCATTGTCGAGTTCCCCGACTTGTACGATCACGACCTAATTAATTCCATTGCCCCAGTCCATTCGTTCATTAAGATTCATGGAGAATAAACAATAAGTTTCATCTATTATTAATTCACAACAATGAAAAAAATCCTCTTTACTTTAGTGGCTCTCTGCAGCCTGATGTTCACCTCTTGTTTCAAGGAGTCGGAGTACACCATCACCTACACCGACACTTACACCGACATGGCGAATGTCACAGTCTTTGAATACGACGGCACCCAGCTAGTCCAAAAGCGCGAAATCAAGATGATTCAGCCCAACACTATCTACGAGTTGACCTCTTCCGACCTTGCCAGCCAAGTAGTCGTCGGAGTCGAATCTATTGTAGGTAACAGGGTGAGCGTGTGGTATGCTTCCGAGGCATTCAAACTCGACGACAAGAACCCCACCCATATCACCGTCAGCTTCACCAACATGGCGACACAGGACTTCAACCCCATTAACCCCGAAGACTACGTGTCGCGATACCTCTACAAGTAGCAGAATTCTTTCAATTGAGAATTGAGAGTTGAGAATTGAGAATTAGGCTGCCGCGCCTATGTATTCTCAATTCTCAATTTTCAATTCTCATTCGGAGTGAGTAGTGCCGTCTTGGTAAGCCCTCCGTAGCTTTGGGCTGCGCGGTCGAACGCCTCGTCGGTGAGGTACTGCTCATATAGGTTGCAGCGGGTCACCACCTTCTGGCTTGATGCCTTGTCGTCGGCCATGCGCACCAACGCCCAGCCCCTCATATCGTCGCCCAGCACGTCGCCCACCAGTGCCAGCCGTCCGTCTACATCGCGCAACTCGATGTCGGCGAACGGCTGTTCTCTCTGGCAGACGTCGTAGTCCAACACCTCCACATTGACGTTCAGGCGTGGGGTTAGTTTTCCGTTTTCGACTTTCGCCGTCTGTACCAATCTGTACAGACACAGCCGTTCGTTTCTTTTCAGTTCGGCACCACGGCCATATAGCGCGGAGGCCATCGACCGTGCCCCCTCTTTCAGGCGCAGCGATGTCAGCAGAGCCGGCTGCCCTTCCACCTCGCCCAACCAGTATTCGATGTCGGGCAGCATACCATCGCTCACCGACATGCCCGGCAACAGTAACTTGGCACCTCTCTGTCGTTCGTCCTTAGTCATGTAGGTGACAGGCAGCTTGCGCATCAAAGTGCAGAACCGTCCGTAGCTGCTCTTGCCCCCTGCCAGCACAGGTGTTGTGTTCATTGTCAATGCCTTCCACAATCCCATGCAGTTAGCTATCCGCTGGCGAGCCTCGAACTGCTTG
>CAMYZD010000164.1 GCA_947303735.1 uncultured Bacteroidales bacterium
CACTTATTCTCACCGGCTCAACCATAAACTCCGGACGGTTGTAGCTCTTCAGAAGACTGATATGCATTTCAGGATCTTCTTGAGGCATGAGGAATGCTTTCTTTACTTTCCCATTGCTGAAATAGGCAAAATATACGCGGCTGTAATTACCATCGTCACGGCGACTGGCACACATGATCCAATGTCCGTTACTCGACCAGCTTGGGTAGCTATCGGGAGCATCCTTGCCGTTCAGCATAGTAAGATCGAGAGGAGACGGCTGTGGGGTGTCGGGTGATGGGGGGGCAACGAGCGGTATACATACTATGTCTGCATCGTGATGCCAGATATGGAAACAACCATACTGTCCCAATGCAAAGAGCAGATAACGACCATCAGGGCTGATGCGTGGTAAAGAAACACTCTTGTCAACCGATGCTGCATCATACACCAGTTCTTCTTCACCGAAGACATGCGTTGCCACATCGAACGAACGTCGATAGAGGTTGTACTGAATCTTAGAGTAGGTGGCCCTGATATCCTTGTCGCGCATCTCTTCAGGAAGAGGAACGGACTTGCAGTAATAGAGGTATTTGCCATCAGGCGACCAGGTAGGAAATACCTCCAAAAGCGTGGAATCGTTGCTGATGACACTTACCGAATCGGTGGCAATGTCGTAGAGAATCAAGTCGCTGGCAAGATCGTAAACCTCTGTTTTGTTGGGATGTGCCGTATGGAAACTCTGATGTGTCTGGTTGGTCGAGAAGGCTACCAGCTTGGCGGAAGGATGCCATGACGGATAGACTCCCGCAGAGATGGTATAGTCACGCTTCAAATCTACTTTTGATATTTTACCATCATTCACAATGACTGTACCACCACGGGTGACACGTACATGAAAGAGCATGTTGTCGGTCTTGTAGTTTTGATAGCTGTGGCAGTTGATGCACTGGCCTTTGGAATCATCGCATGTAACCTTGTTGTTGAATATCTGTGTCTCCTCGAACGTGGTGAGGTTGCGCTGGGCTATCTCCATATAGTCATATACGATATAAGATGGCTCGATAAGGCGATATGACAGATATTCGTCGATGGGTTCTTCGGCTATATGTATTTCAAATGGGCTGAACGACAACCATTTGCCCTCTTTTTGCCCCCAAACCTCCACTTTGATACTCTTGCCCTTCGAAGCATTGAGCATAGCGTGCCATTCCGACTCAGGTATCTGAACCTTCACACCATGACCGTAGGTCTGCTGCTGGCCATCAGAGGTAGTAAGACGTGCCACACACTCATCGTATTCGTCAGCAGGGAGCATAAAGTTGAGTGGCGCAATATTGTAAGGCACTGTGACATCGCAATAATCAGGGAAAATAGGTGGTAGCACAGAGGACGCAGAGGTATCAGAGGGCACAGAGGGATGATTTGCGCACGATGAGAGAAGCATCACGGCAAAAGCCTGCAATATAATGTAGGAGGATATATATCTTTTCATTGTTTTCTTACGATTGAATTTCGTTAGCATTCCTATCAGATGTATTGGAGTATTGTCTTCCGAAGAAGTAGTAAAACCAATAAGTATCTCCCCATTCTCCACGCATTTCTTCAGCTACCTGTCCAAAAGTCTTTCCTGGTTTTACCTTTTTCGCCATAACATCTAATAATTTTATGTAGCGATTGTAAACCGTCTCTTCAACGGGAATCATAACGCGTTTCTCCTCCGGAGCCTTATCCATGAACAGGATATAAGCCTCCTGCGCATGCACAGGGAAAATATCTCCTTCGTGTAATGTCAAGTATTTACGAAGCGATGGCCAGAAGCGATGGGAGTCGCAACTTATCATGGAATAAAACAATGCCTGTTCTGATGCGGCCTTACTGTCGGATTCGTACCAAAAGCTGATATTATTGACAATATAACTATCGCTGTTCTCAACACCACTGAGCTCGTCAGGGAAGGAATGTTGCAGTTCATTCACCTTTGCCGTTACCGGTGCCGGTTGCCAACCGATGGGGCAATGAGAGCCATCGTGCTGGCACGAATGGCCAAGTCGCGACAGAGGAAGGCGAAGACAATTGCCGTAGAATGGATGATGATGCAGTATTGTGGTATAGCGTTCCTCCAGCTTTTCTTCTCCCTTAGCCAGTGCACAGCGGGAAAGTACCTTCAAGTAGAAAGGCGAAAAACCGTAATGAGTGGCAAGTTCGAAACTCAGGCGGATGGCCTCATTTATCATGCCGTAGTTGTAATATACCAACGGAGAGGCTATTTCCAAAAGGGTAACGTGGAGAGATTCGGGGTTCGTGATTGGGAAACCAATATTTCCACTTTTAAACGAGCGGTCAAGCAGCCCTCCTTCGTTCATTAGGGCGACATTCTTGAGGAACACTATCGTGTGTGTCGGCTTTTTGTTCACCTCCGCAATACGAAGTACCTCCTTCCAATTGTCATCTTCGGCATAGCGCACCATCCGCATCTCGTCGATGTAGTTCTGGTCGCGGAACATGAACGAACAGGTGAAAACAACACCTGCAACTGTACATACAATTGGCAAAACCAAACGACCAAAAGACCAATCCACCAAACGACCAATCCCCCAATCGGTCAAACGACATGAAACAAGCAATGAGACTGCACCAAGCACCCAAAACGGGATTGAAAGACGTTCAGTACTGTCAATTGTTGTAGCGAAGCGAGGCAGTCCTGCCAGCACGACATCGCTGAAATTTTGATTCGAATAGAGTTGAGTATGCCAGATATTGGCAGTAAAGACAAGCAAGACTATGCCTATAAGTTCACGCCATGTCAGTTTCTCAGTAACCATCAAGCAAAGAACGAAAAGCAAGGCGAACCATCCTAACACTGGATAGATGCAAAAGGCCAAAAGATACCAAACAAGATGCCATTTGCGTGGGGTCTGGCGGGCCATCCACAAGAGCAACAGCATAACCAAATAACCTACCGACTGCGAAAACCAATAGCCTCTAATCGTGGAAATATAAACCCAATAGCCCAAATCTACAACCGATGTGAGCAGACATGCTATAGGCAAGAGCATTAGTGCGGAGGCACTACCCTTCAATCTAAATGCTTTTACCCCCACAAAGAAGATAAGTGCCCAAAAGATCACCAATATACCAGAACCTAAAGCCGGATGACAAAAGAGTTGTGTAAGCCAAGCTCCCACATACCGCATCAAACCAAAGGGCTTCGACAGGAGGGTATGGAAGAATGGTGCTCCGAAGAGGAATTCAGAACGGTCGTGTGCGGTATAAAACACCTCTCGGTTGATGTATAATATATATACGACAAACAAAATGAAAGCCAATAGGCTTAAACTGAGAAGAGCCTTAGAGACTTTATTTTTGAGCGTCATTTCCATTGAATATTTATGCAAAGTTACACATTTTTTCTTTAAGCGAGTGAGGAGAATCCAAGACTTCATCCTTTCCGAAACCGGA
>CAMYZD010000165.1 GCA_947303735.1 uncultured Bacteroidales bacterium
CCGGCACAGAGGTTGCCCACACCAATGGTGGTGACAGGCGGCGCCACCTGCTTCTTGATGCCAAGAGAGAATAACAGATTACGGAACCACACACCTATTGCATACCACATCGTCAGTGGAAAAAGAACCCATGATATTGTTTTACGGAACGACATAAAAACTGTTTTTATTTGACTGCAAAGATACACAAAAAAAATGATTTGGAGAGCAAAATAATCTTTTTTAAACAAAAAACATTGTATATACGAAAAAAAACGTATCTTTGCATTCTTCAATTACCTTAACAAAAATGCATAATTCACGACAGATAAACCAAGACCTCCACTATGTGGGCGCCAGCGACAGAAAGCTCGCATTGTTTGAAAACATCTATCCTATCCCCCGCGGAGTATCGTACAACAGCTATATTCTGCTGGATGAAAAAACCGTGCTACTCGACACGGCCGACGCGGCTGTAGGCGGGCAGTTCTTTGAGAACGTCGAAGCCGTTCTGGCCGGACGCAAACTGGACTACCTTGTGGTGAACCACATGGAACCCGACCACTGCGCCCTGATGGAAGACCTGCTGCTGCGCCATCCCGAAGTGACCATTGTCACCAACGCCAAGGCGGCGAACATGATACGGCAGTTCTTTGATGTGGACATCGACAGCCGTCTGCAGACCGTGGGCGAAGGCGCGACCCTCTGCACTGGCCGCCACACGCTGACCTTCGTCATGGCACCCATGGTGCACTGGCCCGAAGCCATGGTGACCTACGACACCACCGACAAGGTACTCTTCTCGGCCGACGCCTTCGGCACCTTCGGTGCGCTGAACGGCAATATCTATGCCGACGAGGTGAACTTCGACCGCGACTGGATGGACGACGCCCGCCGGTATTACATCAACATCGTGGGCAAATACGGCATGCAGGTGCAGTCGTTGCTGAAGAAGGCCACTGGTCTCGACATCCAGATGATATGCCCACTGCACGGTCCCATCTGGCGGCAGGACTTAGGGCATTTCATCGACAAGTACCTCACCTGGAGCAGCTATAAACCCGAGGAGAGAGGCGTGCTGATTATCTATGGCAGCATCTACGGCCACACCGCAGCAGCAGCCGAGAAGATGGCCTCTCTGCTGGCAGAGCACGGCATAAAGGGCATAGCCATGTACGACGCCAGCCACACACACGTAAGCCAGTTGGTGAGCGAGTGTTTCCGCTACAGCCATGTGGTGCTGGCCTCCTCCACCTACAACGCCGGCATCTTCACCCCCATGGAGGACCTGCTCCACGACCTGAAAGCCCACGCCTGGCAGAACCGCACCGTGGCCATCATTGAGAACGGCACCTGGGCGGCACAGAGCGGCAAGCAGATGCGCACCCTGCTCGAGGAGATGAAGAACATCACCATCCTCGGCGAGGACATCTCGCTCAAGTCTGCCATGAAAGAGAACCAAGTGGAAGACATGAAATTCCTAGCCGACCTTATTGCAGTGAATTTGAATAACGAATAAAAACCATAGTCAAGATGAACACCCTTAACCAGAACGCATTGTTCAAACTGAGCTACGGCCTCTATGTCCTCACCGCCCGCGAAGGCGACAAGGACAACGGCTGCATCATCAACGTGGCTCCTCAGCTGACCGACACCCCGCTGCAGATGCTCGTATCGGTCAACAAGCAAAACTATACCCACGGCATGATAGCCCGCACGGGACTGTTCAACGTGTCGCTCCTCACCGAGCACACCCCCCTGCACATCATTCAGCATTTCGGTTTCCAGAGCGGCAAGGATGTGAACAAGTTCGAGAACAGCCTGACCGACATGCGCTCCAGCAACGGCCTGCGCTATGTGCCGCGCTACACCAACGCCTACCTCAGCGGCAAGGTGAACCAGATGGTTGACCTCGGCACCCACACCCTCTTCATTGCCGAAGTCACCGAGTCGGTGTTGCTCAACAACGACCCCTCCCTCACCTACGAATACTACCACCAGCACATCAAGCCCAAGCCCGCAGCCATGGCAGAGCCCACCGGCGACGGCAAGACCCGCTGGGTGTGCCAGACGTGTGGCTACGTGTATGAGGGCGACGAGATGCCCGACGACTTCATCTGCCCCTGGTGCAAACACGGCAAAGCCGACTTTATCAAGATTACCGAATAATATCAACCAATTTAAAAACACATAGAAATGATTAACAAAAAAGTAGCCGACCTGCTTAACGAGCAGATCAACAAAGAGCTCTACTCTGCCTATCTCTATTTGGACATGAACAACTACTTCCAGCAGCGCGGCCTCAACGGCTTCGCCAACTGGTACATGATTCAAGCCCAGGAAGAGCGCGACCACGCCATGCTTTTCTACCAGTACATGCAGAACAACGACTGCAAAGTGACCCTCGACGCCATCGCCAAGCCCGACAAGGTTTTCAAGACTGACATGGACGTGCTGAAAGCCGGTCTGGAACACGAGGAGTATGTCACCGCCAGCATCCACACCATCTATGATGCCGCCTACAAGGTGAAAGACTTCCGCACCATGCAGTTCCTCGACTGGTTTGTCAAGGAGCAAGGTGAAGAAGAGACCAACGCCCGCGACATGATCACCAAGATGGAACTCTTCGGCAACGACCCCAAGAGCCTCTACATGCTCAACCAAGAACTGGCCGGCCGCACCTACAATGCTCCCAGCCTGGTACTGGACTAAAGACAGCACATTACCTTAAACAGAAAGCGCGACCCGAAACAGGTCGCGCTTTTGTTACTTACAGGCAAATAATGCCTAAAACTACATTAATCGGAACGAAGTGCAGCTACTCTTTCTTCTGCTTTGCACAGCTAATCGCATTCCACACGATTGCAATGGGAATCAGCACACCAAAGCAAGCGATGCAAAGTTCCTTTCCACAGGGCCAGTGAGCAATCTTGAACCAAAGACCGGCAATGGCAAGAATCATCACAATTGCATTGTAAATGACAAGACCTTTGCAGCACTTACAACTCTTCATGCAGGCACATGCACCCCACACGGCAGCAATGATGCCGAGAACAGCTGTGAGAAGACTCAAACGGATGCCTCCCACCCAATGCATAGCCAAAAACAGGAAACTCCAGCAAGCCAATACAGCGACCACTACGCTGTAGATTACAAAACCTTTTTTCATACCATTTTAATTTAATATATCCCGCTCTTCCGCACCCCGTCGAGCAACAATAATAAAGGAAGCGTGGTGCCGTATAATGCAAAACATGTATAACGCCTTATTAATTTACAACATCTTAACGGAGAAAACGCACTTTTATTTTCCACCCGACAAATTATTTTTCTCCATGTCGCGAAAAAGTAGTATCTTTGCACTT
>CAMYZD010000166.1 GCA_947303735.1 uncultured Bacteroidales bacterium
ATCGGGGCAAAAAAACTATGCCCAACGCACTGCCTTACCTCGTTGTTGTAGAGGAGTGTCTCTGCTGCGGCCGGACTGACTCCACCCTCAAGCGTCTGCCCGACGGACGGCTTGCGCAACGCATCTCACCCCGCCATCCCAACAGCCATTAAACTGAACGCAACATCGCCAGTGTCCACGACCTCCAACTCCGTGGACTCATGAGCCCCGCAGGCTTGAATACATTGAAAGTTAAAAATTGAAACCTTGTGGGGATAAGCATCTTGAAAATACCGCCACCGCGATTTTTCAATTTTCACCTTTCAATTTTCATTTTTCTATTCACCCCAACATCTTCATCAGCTGCTTCTCGCTGGCATTGGGCAAAAGGCTACGTAGATGGTCCATGATTCTTGCAAACGACTCCTCCGGTGTGCGGTCGCATTGGCATGCCTCTATGCCAAACAGGTGTTCGGGCGTGTTCAGCAATGCCCAGCCCCAGCCGTATTGTCTGCCATGTTTGTCGTGCGGATACACAAAATCCTCTGTCACCACTCGGCACGCCATCTGCAGCCGCGTCACATAGCTGTCGAAACGGCTCCGCATCTTCGCGCCCGTGAAGCCACAGGCATTGCGCAAGTCGCGTGTTATCATGCTGCCGTTCACACGCAGCACCTCCAATATCACCCCTTCGATGCTCTCTTCTTCAGGCTCAGGATACTTGGCTCGGCGGTAGTTGCAAAGGTCTGGCCACCAATCCATCGTGACAAAGCCCGCCTTGCCGTTGAAGAACTTGCCATAGGCAAAATGCCCTTCCGTCACGATAGGTCCTTTCCATTGCCACAGCGGCCACTCCCATCCCTCGTCTGTCACCACATAGCGACATTCGGGTGCTACCAGCTCGTCAGCTGAAAAGCCTCTGATGCCGCTGTCCAACAGCGGCACAAGCCCGATGTGCAGTATCGCGTCCATCAGGTCGGGGCAATTACGTATAGGTTCCATAGTAATCATCAAGGTTTTTAGGGTTTTAACAGTAAGAGCACCTTTCCAACTTTTAAACTTTTAAGCGAAGCGAACCTTTTGAACATTCATTGCTCAGGCACTACGGCAAAATAGGTTAAATCCTCCGTCTCGCTAGCATTTATCAGGCTGTGGCTATGTCCCTTGGGGCAATAGTGGCACTGCCCGGGCACCAGCCGCTCCTCGCCGTCGTCATACAGCACCTTTGCCTTCCCGCTCAGAATATAAATCATCTCGCTCGAGGTCTCGTGGCAGTGATAGCCTATCGTGCAGCCAGGCTCCAAACAGCCCTGCATTATCTTGTTCATGCCGTCATTGAACATCCTGTTCTTCGTCACCCCCTCGCCGCCCTTAAATTGGGGCATTAACGACAACTCTATGTTACTGAAATCTATAACCATATTCTTTACTTTCTTTTCAACCTGCAAAGATACGTTTTTTTTCTTCAACAATACAATTTTTTCTACCCTCTAACGTTATCAGCCTATAACATTTAGAAAATGATTCTACTCGACGACAACACCCCCGCCCTTATGGCTGCAGCTGGAGCACAAAACGCAGCTCCCCCCATCCTTAAAGACGAATTCGGCCAGACCATTCTGGCGCAGGACAGCATCACACGCACCGTGGCCGACAGCCTCAAAAGCATGAACCTCACCGACCTCAAAGACGTGGTCACCGGACGCAACACCATTGTGCAGGACGGCCTACATGCCCTCACCGAACTCACCGTCAGCTTCATCCCCAAGCTTCTCATCGCCATCCTCATCCTCTGGGTAGGCATGAAACTGGCTAAGATGCTCAAAAAGTTTATCGTCCGCACTCTCGAGAAACGCAATGCCGAGCCTTCGCTCAAAACCTTCCTCGGCTCGCTGGTCGACGTGCTGCTCAAGGCCATGATTATCATCATGGCGATGGATGTCATCGGCATTAAGGCCACCTCCTTCATCGCCCTCCTCGGTGCCATGGGTCTCGCCATCGGTATGGCATTGCAAGGCACCCTGCAGAACTTTGCCGGCGGTGTTATCATACTGCTGATGAAGCCTTTCAAGGTCGGAGACTATATCGAATGTGCATCTTACAAAGGCTATGTGCGTGAAATCAAGATATTCAACACCACCATCCAGCCTTTCAACGGCCGCACCATCATAGTGCCCAACAGCGAACTCTCCAACAAATCGCTTATCAACCACACCCGCGAGCCCATCATCCGCCTCGACATTGTCGCCTCCGTCGCCTATGGCACCGACCTCGACCACGCCAAGGAGGTCCTCATGCAGGTCATCAACGACGAGCCCCTGGTCCTCCACGAGCCCAAGCCCCCCGTAGTTGCCGTCAGCGAACTAGGCAACAGCTCGGTCGACTTCTCCATGTGGATGTGGGTGAATGTCGAGGATTACTGGACCGTCTGGCTCCGCATCCGCGAGAATATCTACAAGGCACTCTATGCCAATCACATCTCAATCCCCTTCCCCCAACTCGATGTCCATCTCAATCAGAATTAAGAATTGCTCTAATATAATAAATGACTGAATTTTGCCAAACTGTCTCAATGTCGTTTAATTCTCCACTTCGTTTTACTCCGTTATCGAAGAGCCACTGGTTCTTCTTCATCTTCGGGACGCTGAGTAGTAGGGTTATCTCTGACCCCACACTGCGAAACCTATCGGTTTCTTGTATGGGGTTATTAAGATTCAGCCTCTTCGAGGCTGTAAAAAATCAGTCAGATATAGCATAAGAGCGTTAAAAATATAATCGTAGCGACCCACTCCCCCCCATTAACCCCATCAACCCATGAAAAAACTCATAGTTCTTAGTTCATACTTCATACTTCTCCTCGCCCTCCCCCTGCGGGCGCAAGTCCCCGACAGTCTCCCCCACCTTGGCGACTCAGCCTTCGCCTCCCTCATCACCTGTGGCCCAGGCGACGAGTTCTACACCTCTTTCGGCCACTCTGCCCTCCGCATCTGCGACAGCACCCTAGGTATCGACGTCATCTACAATTACGGAACCTTCGACTTCGACACCCCCCACTTCTATTGGAAGTTCGCTCGTGGCTACCTCAACTACCACCTCAGCCGTTCTTCATTCTTCAACTTCCTCTTCGAATACCAGTACGAGGGTCGTGCTGTATGGCAACAACGCCTCCGCCTCTCCAACCAAGAGGTCAACAACCTCTTCCTTCTTC
>CAMYZD010000167.1 GCA_947303735.1 uncultured Bacteroidales bacterium
CAGTCGCAATATGACATAGGAGCGTTTACCATCCTCAGCGACCCGGATGACAAGACTCGCGCCGAGTGGAAGAAATTCATGGCTGAGAAGGGAATGAACAGCCCCGTGTGGCTGAGCCTGGACGGCGGCGAGGCCAATGTCGATTGGCACGATGTGTACGACATCAACACTACACCGCAGATATACCTGATTGACGAGAACAATATTATCCAGGCCAAGAAGCTGGGCGAGAGCAGTATTGAGGGCATCATAACAGCCATCTGCGGCCAAGGGTTATAGTTGCGAAAATAACAAATAATATATCATTATGAGAAAAACTACTTTATTAATTGCAGGGTTCGCAGCAGTGACCCTGCTCACAACAGGATGTAAAAAAAGTATGGACAATCCTTTCTTTGCACAGTGGGGTACTCCCTATGAGATTCCCGATTTTGGGAAAATCAAGACCGAACATTACATGCCTGCCTTCGAGGAGGGCATGAAACAGCAGATGGCAGAAATCGATGCCATTGTGAACAACCCGGATGCTCCCACTTTCGAGAACACCGTTGAGGCATACGAGTACAGCGGCGAGCTGCTCAACAACGTGGCCAGTGTGTTCTTCAATCTGAGCGAGTGCGAAAACAGCGACGAGATGGAGGCTATTGCCGAAGAGATTACTCCCAAGCTCTCGGCTCATGGCGACAACATCGCCCTGAACGCAAAACTCTTTGAGCGTATCAAGACCGTCTATGACCAGCGTGAAAACCTGGGCCTCAATCCTGAACAGATGCGTCTGCTCGAAGAGACCTACAAGGGCTTTGTGCGCAGCGGTGCCAATGTCCCCGCCGAAAAACAGGCCCGTTTCCGTGAACTGAATGAGCAGATTGCCTCGCTCACCCTGCGCTTTGCCCAGAATGTGCTGAAGGCTACCAACGACTATCAGCTGGTGCTTGACACTGCTCCCGCCGGCATCACTGCCGACCAGATTGCCGCCGCCAAGGAGGCCGCCAATGCCGACGAGGCGACCAAAGGCAAGCTGGTCTTCAAACTCAACCTGCCCTCGTGGGAACCCTTTATGCAGAATTGCTCCGACCGCGGCCTGCGCCAGCAGATGTGGGAGGCTTACAGCACCCGTTGCAACGGCGGCAAATTTGACAACACCAAGATTATCGACACTTTGGTCAACCTCCGCCTGGAGCGTGCCAATATCCTTGGTTTCAAGACCCACGCCGACTATGTGCTGGACAACTGTCTGGCCAAGACCCCCCAGGCCGTGAACACCTGCCTGATGCAGATTTGGGGTCCCGCATTGTCCAAGGCCAAGCAGGAATGCGCCGAATACCAGAAACTGATTGCCAAGGACGACCCCGCAGCCAAACTGCAACCTTGGGACTGGCGTTACTACAGCGAGAAACTCCGCAAGGAGAAATATGACTTGGACGACGATGTTGTGCGCCCCTATTTCTCTCTCGACAATGTAAGAGAGGGTGCCTTTGCCACAGCCAACAAGCTGTATGGTATCACCTTCCGCGAGAATCCCGACCTGCCCACCTACAACAAGGAGGCTCACGCCTATGAGGTGATGGACGGCGATAAGGTTATCGGTATTCTCTATATGGATTTCTTCCCCCGCGCCAGCAAGCGCAGCGGTGCCTGGATGACCGAGTTCCGTGGCCAGAAGGTGAACCGCGAGGGTGAGAATGTAATCCCCATTATCCAGGTGGTGTGCAATTTTACCAAACCCACTGGTGACAAACCCTCTCTCCTCAATTTCGACGAGAGCGAGACGCTGTTCCACGAGTTCGGCCACGCCCTGCACGGACTGCTGAGCAAGTGCCACTATCCTTCGCTTGCCGGTACCAATGTCCCGCGCGACTTTGTCGAGCTGCCTTCCCAGATTATGGAGAACTGGTGCCGCAACCCGCAGGTGATGAAGACCTATGCCAAGCATTACCAGACCGGCGAGAGCATCCCCGACGAGTTGATAGCCAAGATTGCCGCTGCGCAGACCTATGGACAGGGCTTCATCAACACCGAGCTGCTGGCCGCCTCTTTGCTGGATATGGCTTACCATAGCATCACCGAGAAGCAGCATGTGGATGCCAATGCCTTTGAGGCCAACTACCTCAACAGCATCGGTCTGATACCGGAGATTATCAGCCGCTACAAGAGCCCCTATTTCCAGCATGTCTTCACCACGGGCTACGATGCCGGCTACTACAGCTACACCTGGACTGCCATCCTCGACCACGATGCCTTCGCAGCCTTTGTGGAAAGCGGCGACCTGTACAATCCCGAGCTGGCCAAGAAGTTCCGTCACATACTGGAGAGCGGCAACACCATCGACCCCATGACCATGTACATTGAGTTCCGCGGCAAGGAACCCAGCGTAACCCCGCTTCTGAAAGACCGTGGATTACTTTGAGTAGTATTGTAAAACCATCTATTATCACAGCCACATGGACAACAATGTTCGCAAATTGACCCGTAGCACCACCGACCGCCGTATTGCGGGGGTGTGTGGCGGTCTGGCCAACTATTTGACGGTTGACCCGGTAGTCCTTAGAATCATATTTCTGATTTCATTAGTCTTCGGTGGTCTCGGTTTCTGGGCCTATCTGGTAATATGGCTCATAGCACCCGAGGACAACCGCTTGAATCAATAGCAAGGGCCGTCATACCCTTGCTTACAAAACAACAATCGGGTCAAGAGCTGTATGCCTTGACCCGATTGCTTTTCTGAGATGAGTGGGAGCGATACCCGTTACATGCTTTCTCTCAATATCTCCATCACCTCGTCTTTTGTCAGTGTGCGGTAGCCGACGGGCAGGATGAGGACGGCATCGGCAACAGCCTGCAGGTTCTCCTCAGTGACACCCAACTCGCGCGAGTGCATCACCACGCCGATTTCCTTCATCCAGCTCTCTAAGCAGCCAAGACCTTCGGTAGCGATTTGCTCGTCGCTCTTGCCTTCGGGGCGCACACCCCATACGTTTTCGGCAAAGCGCACAAACTGGTGCAGCCCGTCGTGCATCACGTGGCGGTAGTAGGGGAGGGATACGCTGGCCAATGTCATGCCGTGCGTGGCATCGGTCACCAAGCCGATGGCGTGGCCAATCTGGTGCACCTCCCAGTCGCCGCCCTTGCCGCATTTCAGCAGGGTGTTCAGTGCCCAGGTGGCCG
>CAMYZD010000168.1 GCA_947303735.1 uncultured Bacteroidales bacterium
CCCTACTGGCAGTGCAGCGAGGTGTATAAGCGGTACCACAAGGTGGAGGGCGTGCGGGCCACCTATGTCAAGAACTACCCGGTGAACGACACGCTGACCGTCGGGGTGACGCTGCTGGAGGCAACCACGGACTCGGGGTGGGCGATGCTGCAGGAGGACTTCGGATTGCCTGTCATACCCAAGGAATTAGAAGAATTGTTTTGTGGGGATAGCAATAAGGTATCGGTAAAATGTATTCCAAAGAAAACACCACTTTATATGGGAGGGGACACGTTGGTCAATGATTGGATTGCGATATCACGTTATAAGCGCAGAATATGCCATTTTGTAATCGAGAGCAAGGAACAAATGCGTTTAATCGTACATAAAAACGTTGATGAGAATATAGAAAGTGATAGCATAACATATTATAATACTAATTTAATTAATTAATTAATATCTGTATGATAAAAACAACAATAAAAACAGTTGCACTGTTGGCAGTGCTGAGTGTGTCGGCAGTTGGCTGCCAGAAGGAAACAATTACGGTCGAACGCCAGACAGGCGTAGAGTTGAGGGACACCGTGTACACGGTGCGTTACTCCATTAACGGAGTAATGTACGCCGAAACGCTAATCGGTGAACAGGCGTGGGCGGAGTTCCTACAGCGGATGCTGGCTCTGGCCGAGGAAGGGTATCAAGTTACGATGTCGAGAAATGCCGAGTCAATCCAATATGGCATGGCAAAGGATGTGGTTACCTTTAAGACCAAAAGCAAGGAGGCAGCGTATGCTTGGGTTGAAGAGAAGACTGAGGAGGGGTACGAGGTGACGGTTACGTATAACCCGCAGACAGGAGAGTATATATGCGTTGGCGTAAAATGAGAAATGAGCCTTTGGCAATAGTGCCTCGGCGAACTAAAATACGGAGAGCCATGAAGATAGTATAAGAAGCCTCGCACATGAGAGTGCGCCGGTGTGCGGGGCTGAAAAATGAGGGCGCGGAGGCGGGAAGAAGCCGTTTCGACTGTCGCAGGGACAACGACAGATAAATACAACTTATTATTAACATTTAACTATAGGTGTTATGAAAGCAATATTAAAATTAGTTTCATTCGGCAGCATAGCGCTGGCATTGCTTGTTGGCTGCCATAAGGACAGCGTGGTGCCAATCACCCCGGGTGGAGACAGTGACACAGTGAGTGACACGGTGATTGAGATACCGACATTCGACACCATCCCGTGCAGTATGGCGGGATTTGACATCAAAGGGACGTGGGGCTGGGCCAGACCGAACACCCCCAACCACTTTATGATGACCTTTAAAGACTCGATTGTTGTAATCGTTAAGGACAGCGATTTTTATTATCCTAATGGTCACTTCTTTTCTGACTACCCACACTCTCCTTTTATTTACTATGATTCGCTACAGTACATTTTCAAGGTTGATACTCTCTGGTATTCGGAAGACTCTATAATGGACATCTTGTATACACTTCAAATACCATACGTCTGGAGATACCAATCTCGTTATCCCGAGAGGGAGCGTTACTCGCTGACTTGTTATGACAATCAGAACACGCTGTTTTTGGATCACGTGGGTCCAAGTGTTAGCAGCAATATTCCAACATGTGAATATGACTGCTATTTGGTTAGACTGAATGAAGGTCACTGAATATAACAAGTTGATTTTGATGATTATCGTGCGGACATGATAGCGAATAAAACGAATTTATAGTACATACTCAAAGCAACCTTTAATTATCACTTTCGAACACGAATTGCACGAATCTAACGAATTGATGCCTTGAATCTTCATACAAGCATGATAACGAATAAAACGTATTTTTAGAAGTCCCCTCAAAAAAATAATAGACATGAAAACTATAGCGAAGACAATCTTGTTCGGCAGCATGGCGCTGGCATTGCTGGTTGGCTGCCATAAGGACAACGTGGTGCCAATCACCCCGGGTGGAGACAGTGACACAGTGAGTGACACGGTGATTGAGGTGCAGACATTCGACACCATCCCTGCCAATATCGACGGTTTCGACATCCGCGGCCGTTGGCTATGGGTCAGTCCCGATTCGCCCAACCGCCTGCTGATGACTTTCCGTGATGACTCCATCGTGGTGTTTGAGTCCTTTGTTTACGACGATCAAAATGAATATGTGGGCATATTGGACGAAATAGACTCTGCCAAATACCGTACGAGGTACAGCGACGATCCCCTGTGGGGCAATCGGGTCTATTTCTATCATCGATGGATGAAGAATGGGACGATATACAAGCCCGAGTTCTCCATCTACAGTGCCATCGCATATGAGCCTAGTGTGTTCGACAATCAGGAAACGATGTACCTGCAGTATTTGGGATATGTTTATGAGGATATTCATCCGTGGATAGAGAGTTTTTACGTGGTGAGGTACTGACAGGTGTGGCCAGCCACAGCCGTCAGGCGTTGCTGCTGCTCGTTTGTGTTGCTTGTTTGTGGTATGCGGTTTGGTCGTGTGCAGCGTGTCCCTTCTAGAGAGGGGTGGCCGTAAGGATGGGGTATGTTTTCTCTCTTCTGTAATAACCGTTACTATTGCATACCCCCTGCCTGGCGGCGTGCCCCTCTGAAGAGGGGACATTTTGAAGAGGTGTGGTGTGGCGAGGGTGATAAAAAGGAGAATGGGCAGTAAAGTGCTGGTAGTATTGTAGATAATGATGGTTAAAGAGTTGGAGCGATAGTTGTGGAAATGATGTATCAGACTGTGAATTAGAACAATGTACGGATGTGGCTGTTTGGAGAGTGTGCGGAGACGTGAAAAATGGTCTTTTCGGTTGTGAAATGGGTTAGAATAGATGGGTTAAAAAGGATACGGAGTGATTTTTTTTGAATAAAAATAGATTTGTAAATCAAATTGTTGGGGTAAAAAGTGCGGAAAAGTGAAAAAAAATTTTGGTGTGTTTGGAAAAAAGTAGTATCTTTGCAACCTCAATTCACGAGAAAGAGAGTTGTTTGACAAGCTGAAAAAGCCGAT
>CAMYZD010000169.1 GCA_947303735.1 uncultured Bacteroidales bacterium
TATATGCGGTTGGCAGGACTTCAGCCATGGAAAGACACCTCGCGTGAGGAAGCCTTAACCTTGATACGTGTCTCCATGCTGCCGAAGTATTCCCACCCCATGTTTATCGAAGTGGATATTTCTGATGATGAGGAGGGTCAAATCAGTTTTAGACGTGGCAATGCCGTCTGTGGCTATGTGGAGCATAGCACCTATATGAAGTTAAGCGACACGGGCTATTATGATGCTACTGAAGAACGTTATAAGGGCAACCAGTGGACAGAAGGAATAATGGAAACCCAGGAGAGGTATATTGCAGCAGAACAGATGGATTCTCTAAACAGACTCCTTGCCAAGGTTGACCTTCCACACCATCCCCACACTACTTCTCGGGGTAGCGATAAAGCACCCTATGTGATTGAGTACAGACATGGCAAGACATACAATGCCGTCTATGACGAGGGCTATAAAAAGCCCCTTGGCACATTGGTCAACTACCTTGTCTTTCTGGCCGACACATCCTCTTTAGACAACAAGATTTATGGTTCAGGGGAGGCTGGCATCACCCCTGCTCAGTTCCCCGGTGGAGACTCGGCATACAATGCCTTCCTTGCCGAAAACCTGCGCTATCCCAAGCAAGCCCTTGAAGCCCTTGAGGAGGGTAAGGGAACACTGAAGTTTATTGTGGAGCGCGATGGCAGCTTGTATTTCATTGAAAGCTACTTGTTTTTCAGTGAACTCGGTAAAGACAAGTTTGGTTTCTGCGACGAGGCCAAGCGCCTCTTTGACCTTATGCCGCGCTGGCAGCCTGCCATGGACATAGGCAAACCTGTGCGGAGCATGGTTACACTCACTATCCGATTCACTCTCCCCGACAGCCTGCAGCCTGTCTATGGCTCCCCGATACTTGAGACTGCGCGCGACACCAACAAGTGGAAAACCATCTATGTAAATTACCGCCGCCTGTTGGGCAATCCGCAGAACCAAGAACACTGCTATTGGTTGGCTCGGCAATACTATTGGGAGTTCCTTTTGCCGATGAAAGATCGAGTACCTACTGCTTTCGACTCCGTAAAGGTTGAATGGGGCGAAGAAAATTGGGAATCTATTCTTGACAACACGCCTGTAGTTGAAGGTGCAGCCGACAGTGCCTTGCGCTATTTCTACCGTGCCCTCACATCCACTCAAATTGTCGATGATGAAAGAATCATCGATATGTATCTGCCCATCCGACAACTTGAAGAGTATCTTGGTCTGCCATACAATCCCTTGAACAAGTTGCCCTATGACACTGTGCCCGGAATCCACTATCCCTATTCATACTTCATTGACCTTCCCGCCGATGGACACCTTGACTCAACTGTGGACTATATCAATAATGTATCCTTAAGCAGTTCCTATTTCTGGGTGAATGTATTCTCGCATTATCTCACCTCAATGTCCGAGCATGTGCTGTACGACAGCACCCTCACACCCAGCGACACAGTCTTCCGCTTTGCCTTTTACCCCTCTTTCCATCCGCCACTTTGCTTCCGTGTAGAGCGTAGCGGTAACAAGGCAATGCTCTATTGGACCAAGCTCGACTATACCATTGATGAACATACTCTGGCCGCCACATATTATCCTATTCAGGGCAATCAAAAACTGAGTAAGCGCGAATACCGCAAACTGATGAGCCTCTTTGCCGCGCTCAACTTCGACAACAAGCCTCGACGAGAATATTGGCCAATGACAGACGGTGCCCAGTGGGTTATCGAACGACGTACCGCTGACACTTTCAAGGCCAGCTTTACCGATATAGCAGGCGAGAAGTACGTCGCTCTCTATTCCTACCTTATTCAGTTGTCCGGTGTCGATGCCGACTATGCCTCCAAATACTGGAATTGGTAAAAAAACACAAACACATATACTTTAAGCAATACTTTTGCGTTAATTGATACTAAATAATTGATTATGGAATTAGGATACCAAAAGATTGACCAATACGACCAGCAGTGTGTTGCCGAGCTGGCTGAACATTATAAGGCCATCCTGCGTCTGCTGGGCGAAGACCCCGAACGCGAGGGCTTGTTGAAATCACCTGAGCGTATTGCCAAGGCGATGCTCTTCTTCACCAACGGTTACGACCTAGACCCCAAGGAGATACTGCGCTCCGCCATGTTCCACGAGGACTACAAGCAAATGGTCGTCGTGAAGGACATCGAGCTCTACTCTCTGTGCGAGCACCACATGGTGCCCTTCGTGGGCAAGGCGCATGTGGCGTATATCCCGAATGGAACCATCGTCGGCTTGAGCAAGATTCCGCGTGTGGTGGACGCCTTTGCCCGCAGGTTACAAGTACAGGAACGCCTCACCAAGCAGATCAAAGACTGCATACAGAAAACACTCAACCCATTGGGGGTGGCTGTGGTCATTGAGGCACAGCACATGTGCATGTCGATGCGCGGTGTGCAGAAGCAGAACAGTGTCACCACCACTAGCGACTTCACCGGTGCCTTTATGAACGACCCCAAGACCCGCGAGGAGTTTATGCACATCATCGGGGTGGACCTGCATTGATGATTGAAGTAAGGCGTAAGAGTTAAGAACTAAGAATTTTTTTCAACCAATAAACCATTCTTTCAACCCATGAAAAAGATTATTGTTTTCTGTTTGGCATTGTTTGCTATGCAGTGTTCCTTTGCCCAGCTGACACATACGGCCAATGGTGGCACCGTTGACGAGAATGCCAACAAGATACTGAATAACGTGGCAGTGAAATGGACGACCGGCTCGTTCAAATTCGATGTCAAGGTGGTAAACCTAGATGCCAACAAGAAAGAAACTTTTCAACAAAAGGCTACCATCACTTACAAGGCTCCATGCTATATAGTTAAAGCTGGTGAATTAGAGATTTACTGCGACGGCAAGACCGTTTGGCAGGTAAATAAGAGCGCCAAGGAGGTGGTCGTGAACAATATGACTGAATCCGACGACGACCTGACCAACCCTGCCG
>CAMYZD010000170.1 GCA_947303735.1 uncultured Bacteroidales bacterium
ATGCGAAATCGACGGAGTGGTGAGCGTCTATTCCGAAATGTTCTCCAACCCCTTCCTGGCTTGGGGCAAATACCGGCGGGGATTCTTTAAGACCACGCTGCCTGTCTCCTTCCAATTCCACCACGCCCAGATGGACGGCTTCGAAGCCGCCCGCTTCCTCAACGGCCTCCAAGAGGCAATCAACAAATTAGAAATATAGCGATTTCTGTCCTACGACAACCCAGCTGTGGCTCGGCAGAATGGTCAAGCAACCATTGCCCTCGCATTGCGCAACTCCGCCCCACGAATTCTCATTACTCCAAATCGGGTATTAGATATCTTGCTAACCCGCTCAATCAGTGCAGCCCAAGGTGCATAGTTGCGCCTTGGGAGATACCTTATTTATTTTCTATTTACTTTCTATTTTGTTTCTATTTATTTTCTTCTTTGTTTATGTAACCTAAACAAAAGGTAAATAAAAGGTAAACTAAAGCTAAATAAAAGCTAAACTAAATGTAAAATAAATGGCTATTTCACAGCGAAGTACGAAAGCTGCCTTTATGCAGCCGCGGAGAGGGGTGAAAAAGAATGAAACTGAGCGAGATGTAATCCATCTTCGCCCAAGCAGGGCGGTCCGGGTAGGCTGTCTTGATTCTATTATTATGCTGTTGCAATCGGCGAGAACGGTTTTTCATTGTCTGTGTCGCAATTTTTTAGTATTTTTGCAGCGGAAAGAAAACTATATATCTACTGTGAACAATCTAAACAATAGCAACTAATGAGTAAGAATACGATAGGAAAATGGCTGAAAAACGCCCGTGTGGGGGCCACTATGCAGAGTCTGATGCCCTCGGTGGTGGCGGTGGTGACCGCCATAGGGACGGAGGGTTTCTCTTGGTGGCTGGCCTTGGTGGCTGTCGCCGGAGTGTGGTGTGCACATCTGGCGTGCAACCTGATTGACGACTACTTCGACTACAAGGCCGACATGCTGAAAGACCGGCAGGAGGTGGTGCGCAAGGGCATCAAGGCCTACACGGCCAAATATCCGTATCTGACCGACGGGTCGGCAACCTTGGGAAGTCTTAGGCGGGCGATAGCGGTATTTGTATTGCTGGCCGCAGCCTGTGGACTGGTGGTCGGTTGGCAGCGCGAATGGGCGATACTGCTGATTGCGTTGGCGGCAGGACTGCTGGGATTCTTCTATTCTGCGCCTCCTATCAAGTTCTGCTACTGGGGCATGGGCGAGGTGGTGACCGGCCTGATTTTCGGCCCGCTGCTGATGGCGGGTGTCTATTGGGCAGCGTCGGGAGTGATGGACCTGAAGGTGCTGGCCGTGTCGGTGCCGATAGGTCTGCTGGTGGTGAACATACTCTATACCCACAGCATGATAGACCTGGAGGGCGATGCCGCCTCCGACAAGCTGACGTTGGCCGGAGTGATGAAGTACAGCTGGGCAAAGCTGGCAATGAGCTGGGTGATTAACTTCGCTCCCTACATCTGTGTGGTGGTTGCGGTGGCTATGGGATGGCTGCACTTGGCCTATCTGGCGGTGCTGCTGTTGCTGCCCCGTTCGATATGGCTCTACTGGTCGCTGGTGCAGTTTGAAAAGGGCGCCGACTTCGAGAAGGAGCTGGAGCACCCGCGCAGGATGCTTGGACCGATGCCCAAAGACTGGGCGGGAATACGCAAGGCGGGACTGGATTGGTTCCTGATACGCTGGATGACCGCCCGCAACATCGTCAGCGACTTCTGCCTGACGTTCATCATAGTTAAGGTAATATTGTTAATGGTTGCTTGATTGTCTGATTGCTTGATTGTTTAAGTATTTTTCACTCAAGCATTTAAGTAATCAAACATTCAGGAAATCATTTACTCAAGCATTAACACAATCAAGCATTCAAGCAATAATTCACACTATGGCCAATAAGTTTTCGCAGATGTGCTATCTGGCACAATGGTTTGTAAGGGCACGTTTCTTCGGCCGCAGGGCACCGATGCAGAGCGTGCTGTTCATCACCGACAGGTGCAACCTCTCGTGCAAACATTGCTCCGTCTATAACCACACCAACCCGACCAGCAAGAGCTACGAGCAGATACGCGAGGAGCTGAAATACTGCCATTCGTTGGGGTCGAGATTTGTCGATTTCGAGGGGGGCGAACCCCTCCTGTGGCGCGATGGCGACAAGACGGTCAACGACCTGTGCGACCTCGCCCACGAGCTGGGATTCTATTCCTGCACCATCACCACCAACGCGCAGCGTCCCTTTGCCGGCTGCCGGGCCGACAGCATCTGGGTGAGCCTCGACGGCATCGGGAAATACCACGAGGCCGTGAGGGGCGAGGGTACCTTTGCCCGCCTGGAGGAGAACGTGGCCGGCTGCGGCCACAAGGCACTGTCGGTGGCCATGTCGGTGAACAGGCTCAACTGCGACAGCGTCACGCAGGTGCTCGACTATGTGAAGGCGAGCCCTTACATCAAATCGATATCGTTCAACTTCCACACCCCCTTCCCCGGCACCGAGAGCCTGACCCTGCCGCAGGACAAGCGCGAAGAGGTCATCGACACCATCATCCGCTACAAGAAGAAGGGCTACCCGGTGATGAACACCAAGGCGGGCCTTACCCGCATGAAGCGGCACGAATTCACGAAGCGCTGCTGGATAACCAACTATGTGCTCCCCGACGGCTCGAAGCACCCGATACCGGTATGCGGCGAGGCGGGCGGCTGCGAGCAATGCGGCTTCTCGATGGCGGGCGAGATGGACGCCGTGTTCCATTTCTGCCCCGAGACCATCCTCGCCGGCCTCGA
>CAMYZD010000171.1 GCA_947303735.1 uncultured Bacteroidales bacterium
GGATACTTCGGTGCGAGATACATGGATTTTGATCTTTTAACCTCGTTTATCTCTGTCGACAGATTTGCGAATAAATATCCCTTTATCTCTCTCTATGCGTACTGTATATGGAATCCGATACGGTTGACTGACCCTAGTGGCGATACCGTAATTTTTAAAACAGCTGCTGCAAAAGAAATTCATAACAAATATTATAATATAAATGAAAAATACACAAGTTTGTACAATGAATTGAACAAACAGAAGAATATTGCATTTGTTATAGAAAAACGAGAAAGTAACCAAAAGGCTGCTGCCAGTTACCGAATAGAAGGCGGAATAGTTGAACAATTATTTCCTGAGGAAGGAGAGCCTTATTATGAATATGAGGAAGTCTATCGAGTAGAATGGGGATTACCTGGACCAGAATTAGGTGGGGATGAAAGCCATGTATACCTAGAAGAAATATATCATGCATACCAAATACTTGAATACGGATCTAATGAAGGGACTATAGAAAGGGAAATACAAGCTAAAGGGTTTGCCATTTCAGTAAATTCTGCAATCCAGGTTTCTTGTACTGATAGTTATGGTCGCCAAGATGTTCCTACACAGTTGGGTGTTATTAGCAAAAAGAATTTTGATGAATCTTGTAGATTCTTGAAATGTGGAAGAAAGGGGGTTACAATACGAGATTCTTGGGGCAATGTGATGCATAATGCCGTTATATCAGGTGCGTATAGTGGTTTCCCTATTAGATAATTGTATTTGATCATGAAAAAGCCAATTATTCTTCTCTTTGTGTTTTTCTTTGCATTACCAATTAATGCGCAAGAATTAACAGGTTACCCTGCGGTTGTCACTATTAACATTAACTGCAATGAACCAATAATAACAATAAGGGAATTGCGTAATTATAATATTTATAGTATTACTGTGGATAAGGTTCAGTGCATAAATGTGTGTGAAGATTTTAAATCAGAATTCAATGAACACTATCTTATGTCATGCAAATATCTAATAGTTTGTTTGGATTCCTCTCGTTTTTATCAGTCAAAAGTAGACTGGTCTGCTAACACTACATATACGATTGAAACAGGTGTGGGTTTCGGTATAGGGGATTTGCCATTATATAATGTTGGAACAGAAACATCATATTTAGCAGATCCCTATAGCATCAAGATTTGTTCCTGGCCTGCACTTCCACAAAGCATTAAAGGTCTTTTGTTTGATGATAACATAGCAAATGAAGAAAAAAAAGAGTGAAAGAACTAATGCCACAACGAAGAGTTATATAACGACTTATTAATGAGGTAATTTCTTGGAAGTTTTCCATATATGCTCTTGGCACTAAATTATTTACATCCAAAATGAGAAATACCGTAATGGGAATGATGCAATTTCCGTCGTGGCGGATATTCGGAATCTCTTTGTTGTTCTCGTTGGGCTGGATTAGCAATCCAGCCCAACAGAATAACAGGATTTGCAATCTACAATAGTAAACTGGATTGAAAGGGCATGGGTGGCAATAAAAAACATGCTTTATCGTTATCAACCTGATGATAGTTAAACACAACATACAAAACCACTCAGCTTTCACGGGCAAAGAGAAGGACGCGGAAACAGGGTATGGTTACTTCGGAGCGAGATACATGGATCATGAGCTGATGACCATGTGGCTGAGTGTCGACCAGATGGCGGCAGCCGCCAAGCGGGCAGGCATGAAGTATGTGGTGTTCACGACCAAGCATCACGACGGGTTCTGTATGTTCCGCAGCGCGGAGACGGACTACAGCGTGGCGGGCAGGGAGTGCCCTTATAGCCGCACAGTGCAGCCCGATATCACTAAGGCAATTGTTGATGCCTTCCGTGCGCAGGGGATGTGGACGGGGCTTTATTTCTCGAAGCCCGACTGGCACCACAAGGACTATTGGGCTCCCGAATGGGCTACGCCCGACCGCAATGTGAACTACGACATTGCCGACCACCCTGAGCGTTGGGAACGGTTCAAGCAGTTTACCCACAATCAGATTCGCGAGCTGACGCATAACTATGGCGATATAGACATACTGTGGTTGGACGGCGGCTGGGTGCGTCCCGAATGGAGTGTGAACGAGGAGACCGAGCCGTGGCTGGGTTGCTACCGCCGCATACAGGACATTGACATGCCGCGACTGGCCTCTATAGCCCGCGAGAACAACCCCGACTTGATTATCGTGGATCGTAGCGTGGGGGGACGTTATGAAAACTACCGCACGCCCGAGAAGCAGGTGCCCGACACGTTGCTGCCCTATCCGTGGGAGACATGCATGACCATGGGCGACAGTTGGTCGTATGTGCCTAATGACCATTACAAAAGCACAAACCAACTCATCCACATGCTCTGCGACATTGTGGCGAAGGGAGGCAACCTGCTGCTCAATGTGGGTCCTGATGCCGAGGGCCGCCTGCCGAAGGAGGCGTTGCAACGCA
Source organism: uncultured Bacteroidales bacterium (assembly GCA_947303735.1). GTDB lineage: Bacteria > Bacteroidota > Bacteroidia > Bacteroidales > P3 > Colimorpha. Next base: position 2,452 of record CAMYZD010000171.1, read on the forward strand.
TGGAGGAGATAGGGCAATGGTTGGAGTTGAACGGCGTAGCCATCTATGGCACCCGCCCGCTATACCCCTACAGTCAAGGGAATGTCCGCTATACGCAGAGCAAGGACGGCAAGCACCGTTACGCCATCTGCCTGCTGGAGGAGGGTCAGCATCACAGCCTCACGGTCGAACTACCCTTTGTAGTGAAGAAGGTGCGTCCGCTGGCTCCCAATGCCAAGCGCAAGATAACATGCAAGACGGGCAAGAACTCGACGGTTGTCAGTATCACCGCCGCCGGCACGTTGCAGCACGCCGTGGTGTTGGAACTTTTATGAGTTGAGGACTTGGCTTAGGCT
>CAMYZD010000172.1 GCA_947303735.1 uncultured Bacteroidales bacterium
TGTATCTTTGCAAGATGGCGGGTGTGTTCCGCCGATGTTTAATTGATTGGTATTTTGTTATGAAGAGACTGTTTTTGCTTGTGGCCTTGATGGCCGCGACGGGTATGGGTGTGGCACAGAAGGCCCAGGAGCCGGAGACCGACCCCGTAATCTTGAACCGTATTGCCGAGTGGCAGGACTTGAAGTTCGGCTTTATGATGCACTGGGGCATGTATGCCCAGTGGGGTGTGGTGGAGTCGTGGAGCATTTGCAACGAGCCGTGGATAGACCGCAAGGGGATGCCCTACGTGGAGTATAAGCAGCGTTATCAGGCGTTGAACAAGACGTTCAACCCTACGAAGTTCGATGCTTCGAAGATGGCCTCGCTGGCCAAAGCGGCGGGCATGAAGTATGTGGTGTTCACCACCAAGCATCACGACGGTTTCTGTATGTTCCGCAGTGCCGAGACGGACTACAGCGTGGCGGGTCCTGAATGCCCCTACAGCCGCAATGCCCAGCCTGACATTACGCTGGATATTGTCAACGCTTTTCGTGCACAGGGAATGTGGACGGGACTCTATTTCTCCAAGCCCGACTGGCACCACAAGGACTATTGGGCACCGGAGTGGGCTACGCCCGACCGCAATGTGAACTACGACATTACGGAGCACCCCCGTCGGTGGGAGAATTTTAAGACTTTTACGCATAATCAGATTCGCGAGCTGACGCACAACTACGGCGATATCGACATCCTGTGGTTGGACGGTGGCTGGGTGAGGCCGGAATGGAGCCTGAACGACGAGACCCTCCCGTGGTTGGGGTGCTATCGGCGGATACAGGACATCGACATGGATGCGCTGGCCTCGATAGCCCGCAGCGACAACCCCGACCTTATCATTGTGGATCGCAGTGTGGGTGGCCGCTACGAGAATTACCGCACACCGGAGAAGCAGGTGCCCGACACGCTGCTGCCCTACCCGTGGGAGACTTGCATGACGATGGGCGACAGCTGGTCGTATGTGCCGGGCGACCATTACAAGAGCACGGAGCAGTTGGTGCACATGCTGGTGGATGTGGTGGCCAAGGGCGGCAACCTGCTGCTGAATGTGGGGCCTGATGCAGACGGCAACCTGCCGCGCGAGGCAGTGGAACGGATGGAGCAGATTGGTGGCTGGATGGATTGCAACGGTGTGGCCATCTATGGCACACGCCCGCTGTATCCCTATTGCCAAGGCAACGTGCGCTTTACCCAAAGCAAGGACGGCAAGCATAGGTATGCCATTTGCCTGATAGAGGGCAGCCAGACGAGTGTGTCGTTTGAGATTCCCTACAAGGTGAAAAGGGTGAAGTGCATTGCCCCGAAAAACAAACGCACGGTGAAGTGTACGGCCACAGAGAACGGCACGCTGGTGGATATAGTGGCGGCAGCCCCGCAGTACTATGCCGTTACGGTGGAGTTTTGACGGCGTTAATTCGTAGTTGTGCTAATTCGTAAGTCTGATTGGCACATTCCTATACGTAGCGGAGAAGGCTGAATTTGTCTTCGGTGAGGTATTTGCATGCGGCTTCCTGCAATTCCTGAGAGGTGATGGCGAGAATGTCGCGGTTCATCTCTTCGAGGGTATCGACATGCTCGAAGTTGAGACAGGCTTTGCCGATACTCTGCATCTCGTTAAGTCCGGAGTCGTTGTTGATGGCCATCTGCCCAATCAGCTGCTTTTGTGCGGCTCTTAGGCTCTGGGGGTGTATGGGAGTTTCGCGCAAGTGGCGGAGTTCGTTGTGGATTAATTCAATGCTGCGCTCAGTAGCATTGCTGTCGATGCCGGCATAGATGTAGAAGAGTCCGGCATCGGTGAAGGGGATGTATTGCGACTCGATGGTGTAGCAGAAACCCTCACGCTCGCGGACGGCGACATTAAGGCGAGAGTTCATGGCGGGACCGCCGATGATGTTGTTGAGCAGTGTGAAGACGGTTTTGTCGCGGTCGTAGAGGGTGGGAGCGGGACATCCGGCAAGGAGGTGCACCTGGTGGGTATGTTTGTGGACGGAGGCGTTGAATTTCGGGAATTGAGAATTGAGAATTGAGAATTGAGAATCTGGTATGTGAGTTTTTTTGACTTCAATGGTTTGTGGGTCGGAGAAGTGCTTTTGGCAGAGGTGTACCAGTTTCTTGAATTCCACGTTGCCCACTACGCTGATGACCATGCGGTCAGGGGTGTAGTGGCGTTGCATGAACTGTTTGAGGATTTCGGGGGTGAAACGGCGCACGTTTTTCTTGCTGCCGAGGATGTTGTGCCCGAGCGGATGGTTGCCGAAGTAGCGTTCCTCGAAGTCGTCGTAGATGAGTTCGGCAGGGGTATCGCGGTAGAGGTTGATTTCTTCGATGACCACATCTTTCTCTTTCTCAATCTCGTTGAGCGGGAAGGTGGAGTGGAAGAGGATGTCGGCAAAGAGCTCCAGACAGCGTTCCAGATGTTCGGAGAGGGCTGAGGCATAGACGCAGGTCTCCTCTTTGGTGGTGAAGGCGTCCAGTTCGCCTCCTACGCCGTCAATGCGGTTGCGGATGTGGTGGGAGTGGCGGTGTTCGGTGCCCTTGAAGATGGAATGCTCGATGAAATGGGCGATGCCCTCCTCGGAGCCTTGCTCGTTGCGTGAGCCGACGTTGATATATACTCCGGCATGCGTGACGATGGAGTTGTTGCGCCGGAA
>CAMYZD010000173.1 GCA_947303735.1 uncultured Bacteroidales bacterium
ACTCCGCCAAAAGCATCGCCACTAAAAAACTCATTGTGGAATAACTCCCCAAAAAAATAGTATACCCATATCATCAACATATATAATAATTTTTACAACCAATTACAATAATTTACATTATTATGAATCACCATCTAAAAACAATCGTGATGCTTGCCTGCTGCCTGATTTATGGCATTGCTTCCGGACAAGTTCCAGGTAAGTTGTACGAAAGCCCTTTTTATGGGAAAAACGGCATTGTACGTTTCGACCCCGTTACAGCCAAACACATTGTTTGCCCGGAACTAAATATGGCTGAAGAAAATCCCGGAACATACTTCGCATTGACAGACTTCAACACCATGATTAATGTAAGAGTGGCTGACAATTTGGCTGTCCAGGATTTCGAGATTATCGACAGGCTGGTCTTTTTCTGCGGCCACAATCTTTCAAATGAAGGGTTTCTCGGATGGTTCCATATCGACAGCCTCTTCTACCATAATTCCTCTGCACATGTCGACGCGACACTGATAGCACTCGGCATAACCGACTTGCAAAATATTGAAGTATACCACGACAACTCCGAGCTTATACATATTGCAGGTTATGGTTTAAAACTAAACTATTTAGCTTTTGAAGCCTTTGGTGACCTGACAAGCATGACATACCGCATACTTGAACTACCAAAAACTGGGCCACGCGCCCGAATCGTGGATCTTGCCATTACCGACAACTATGTTGTCCTCCTCCAGCACGACCAAGGTCCTTGCTACCAGAAGAACGGTTTCGGCATTGCACTGCACCCCTTCCCCAAAAACGACATGTTCCCACCCACGCCACCCTACCATTACTACGCTTTCCAAACAGTACCATACACTACTGGCTATACTTATAGTGGATGTGTAGGTATGCCTTTTGTCTTACCGTTAAACGACGACCCCTGCCACGGCACAAACCCTTTAGTCACTCATATTAAAGACAATGAAATAATGGTCTGCTCCTACCGCAGAGATTTTGACCTTTCAAGCTGGCAAGGGCATTTCGAGCCACCATGTGACGGAGACGGAACACCATGCGGTGGTCAAATGACAGGTTATATCGCTACAAGCCTTGCCCTGCGCAGCTACAATCTCTCCCCGCTGGCTATCGGCAATCCTATCTTGATGACCTCCGCAATCCACACCTTGATGCCTGATGACGATGTCCTATCTCTTGACGGATTTGAATACGACCAATCCTCTGAGCATTACATTGCATTGCACAGACAAGAAATATCCGGCATCGACGAACATGCCGTAACCACCTTCGATTTCTCTTTAGGCACTCCTCTTACAGCACACTCTTCTTACCAAACATTCTACGACACCCACACGCAATGGCTCCCCCACAGCCTTTGCCTAACACCTAACAACGAATACACCGTTTGCGGTCATTCAAACTTATCCTCGAATTACGAATACATCTTCTGGCACAACTCGGTTTTCGCCACATCCCCTTCCGAATGCGACAAAATCGTTTCCTACCCCATTGACGGGCTGCCGCTCGATGTCTGCAAAGATGAGCTGAACTACCGTACACCCTCTCCTTGGCTACCACTGGTTTTCATCGGCCAGTCGCAAGTTAAGGAAACAATTGATGTTAGTAAAATATGTGAATAGCTAAAGGTTACATCATCCTCACCCAACAAGGTAGGGCAACAAAATCAACAAATAAAGCATCCTTTGGAAATGCGCCCAAAAAAAAATAAATCTAAATAATATATACTATGAAACGAAATATCCAATCATTGATAATACTCGTCCTTGCAGCCCTCGGGAGTGCCATCCAAGCCCAACGTCCCACGGGCGACACGTTGACCTCACTGCCTGACGACTACCTTTGCCCACCGTCGCTGGACTGGTTCTCAGATGACTCTTCCGATTGGTGCTTTGCCGCTACACCTAACTTTACCATACCTCTCGAATACTTTCAACTCCCAGATGCAAATCACATTTTAGGACGGGACTTCCACACCGACCACATGGTAATGGTTGCAGGTGTCGCCATGTGTGCCTTTATGAGGCACACACCCAACACCCTCGACACCGTCGTCGCCCACCGGATAACAGACTCCGTCTTCTTATACACCTACCAAAAACCCATTCGTCTCGACACCTTCTTCGTCCCTTTGAAACTGGCTGCAGCACCCTGGCGGATGGAATACCCGCACCGCTATATTCACGTTCCCCCCAGATGCGGTGGATGGGAGGATACCATTGAATGGAATGGCCGCATCGCGCCACTCTACGAAGTGATGTTCGACAACCCTGTGGCAGTTGGCCCCGACTTCATTGTCGCCAGTTCCGCCTACAACAACACAACGAAGAATTCCAATGGGGTTCCCCAATGGGAACACTACCCGACAAGGTTCTGCTCCGTTTTCTCCCCACAGTGCAGAGCTACGGACACCGTTTTCGACTCAAGTTGCAACTATGAATTTTGGGGGGAGACATTTCCCTATCCCCATTGGATAGGACACGTTATATCTTATCTTAACGACTCAACATTTTGCCGGTCACACGGCTTGGTAGCGCCAGACTGGGAAGTGCCAGACCATGAAACATACTATACCCATCCTAACATCTTCTTCCCCATCCTCTTCAAAGACTGGGACACCGCCTACTGCCACGG
>CAMYZD010000174.1 GCA_947303735.1 uncultured Bacteroidales bacterium
TTGCTCCTCCAGTTTGCCATTCACATGGGATGGGCAAACTTTCACTGTGGCGGGTGCCCGAAGGGTCACTTGTCCTAGTCAGGCAGGCACCGACAGCATTGTGACTTATACACTGCATGTTCGCGAACAGGCTGTACCACAGTGGACGCTTGACCAGAGCTGCGACTCGGGTAGTTATTTCATTGTCGAGGTGGGTGGAGGCTACCGTTATCAATGGTTCACTGATTTGGCTGACAATGGTATCGACGTGATTGTATCAGATAGCCTTTATTACATATATCCTCCCGATTCCATGCTCTATTACTTGCAAGCCGACTATGCAGAAGGCCTTTCCTGCCCAGCAACGGACAGCATCTATCTCAATCCTGCCGACCTATTGCCAGTATATATTGATTTCTCCGTCACACCAGAATACCCCACCACAGAAACCCCTACTGTTACTCTTCTTGACCGAAGCCAGAATATCTTTAGACGTGAATGGTATGTCAATGGGCTTCTACAGCGCCAAACTGCTGCTCAGATAGAGTGTAGTGTTCCTTTTTCAAGTGACTCAATGGAGGTGTGTTTGGTCGGTTATCGCACACTTTGTTATCAGTCGCTGTGTAAATCTATTCCCATCGAACAGCGAGCCATTTATTTCCCCAATGTATTCACCCCCGATGGGGATATCAACAACCGCTTCACCGCCATCGGTGTGGGCATTGCCGAGTTCGAGATGTGGATATACGACCGTCGTGGTGCTCTGATGTTCCATACCACCGATATGCAGCAAGGTTGGGACGGCACAAGCAAAGGCATCAAATGCCGCCAAGAGGCGTATGCCTACACCTGCCGCTATCGCCTCAAGCAGGAACAAGGCTATCAAACCCACACGGGCACCGTCCTATTGCTGCGGTAGGTGCGTCGCACAATATTTCGCCTAACTTTCCGTTATAGAGAAAAATCAATGCAGATGAAGAAGTGGGTAGTTCTATTTCTAATGTTGTGCGTCGCAGAGACATTTGTCTTTGCACAGGTCGACACGACCGATGCCCCGCTCGTATTTACCCCTGTAGATGTTGACGCGGAATTCCCCGGTGGGTTGGAGGAATTGATAATGTTCGTCTGTATGAATGTGGAATACCCAGAGCAGGCTCGCAAAGCAAATGTCGAGGGCACAGTCTATTCTTCATTTTGCGTCGATAGGGACGGGTCTGTGTCCAATATCACAATCTTGAAGGATATAGGCTATGGCTGTGGCGATGAGGTGGTAAAAATGTTGAAGTCAATGCCTCGATGGAAACCCGCGAGGGTCAGGGGTAAGAATGTCAGATCTGAGTTCAACCTACCTGTCACCTTTACTCTCTCTGACGGCGAGGACATGGAACCTAAGGAAAAACGTTGCCGCGCTCAGGCAGAACTCTATAGTAAACCGGTACCGCAAAATGAGTGAACATGCCTGTCATTTTGAGAAACTGCCACTCAAGCTTCAGCCCTCCTTTTGGGGGCCAGAGGTATATGCTTTCGAGCGACTGCTCCAGCATCTCTCTCTTTTGTTCAAAGGACAGAAGATGGCAGGGCGAAAGTGCATCCGCCGTTGCCGCACCTGTGGACGTTACCAAATCGAATGTCCCTATTGCAACCATTCTTTCGAATCGGATGCTCTTACAGTGAAGATAACGTGCCCTTCTTGTCAGAAGGAGTTTCAAACCTTGTATGAAGAAAATTGGTATTGACCATGAAGCCGATAAGAAAGCTATTGATATTATGTGCTGTATGTCTCCTCTCCTCCTGCAGTCGTAGTTGGTACGAAGTGAGGGCGATAGAGCAGTTGCTCGATGCCCACTTGATGGGTAAGGTCAAGTTCGTCGACCGACAGGAGCAATGGATAGATCTCATTGGTGATGGTGAGAAGGTGGTGCTCTTTGATGTGTTGGATGCTACAGCGCTGAACCACTTAACTCATTCGATGCTGCCCTACGATAGCACAACGGTAGAGCAGCGTTTTGCCCATAGTCCCCTCAATCCCCATTTGAGGCATACCGCGGGCTATTATATCAACAAGCAAGAGGACGACCAACAGCAGTACCTCTTCTATGATACGGTGGGCGGTCACCTTGTATATTATCTTAGCTTAATGTGATATGAAAAGAGTGTTTTTGATAGGTGCAATTATTTGTTCCATAGGTCTTGTCTGTTCCTGCAATGGTGTCCCAGATGGCTCCAAACCAGAGGACTCATCTGCCATGAGGGCTTGTCCGGTAGATTGGGAAGGACTGTATCGCAGTTCAGAAGGCGATGTTGAACAAGTATTACAGGTCAGTGTGTCAAGAGATGAAATGTCGTTCAACTACGCTGTTGCCACGAATGGCGATAGCCTCTGCTATGCATTGTCGGGAAGGGCTATTCTGAAGGTTGGTGATTTGGAGTGGGATGAAGACGATAATGGGGTTGCCTATTCGGTGGACGAATATGTCTACGATAGTGCATGTTATATGGCTATTAGGATTGAGGCCGACAGCCACAGGCGGGCAAGGATTGTCACCGATGATGAATGGGTGTGGAAACTTATAGGCGAGAATGCCGCTACGATGAAGCTCGTGAAGTAAACGAATCTAACTGCTGTATGGAACCGTTATTCTGTATCAGAAGTAAACATACTGAGAA